>NZ_CANLZC010000076.1 GCF_947495455.1 uncultured Shewanella sp.
CTAGAGATAGGACTCGGATTTTGACGCATTTAAACGATCAGTCAACCGATCAATAAATCGTTAAATGATCGGCATTAGAGCCTATGGCTCCCTATTTCTATAACGCATTAATACACATGATTATCGATAAAGGCGTGTGATTAACGCTTACGACGTGAAAGTCCAAATAAGGATAATAAGCCCAAGCCTAAGAAGCCCAGCGATCCACCGTCACTCGTCGGTTTAGTGCCCGTATCAGGCTCTGGCTCAATCTCTGGCGCTTCCTCTGTATAATCTAACGCTATAATCACAGGATCGTGATCTGATGCAGAAAAGGCATTATAAGATTTTTCTAATTTTCCAGTATACTTACTTGAATATTCAAACAGATTCGACTCAACCGAATTGATATGCCAATCTTCAATGGCAACCATACGCTCAGCGACACTGGCATTACCTAAAGCATGATCCAGATTACCTAACTCGCCATTATAAGTGTACGAATAAGTCGCGGCACCGTGAGCTTGAGTATTTAGATTAATAAAGCCGTAGCCTTGCTTGATCTCGCGACCTTCGACATCAAAAGGCTCACCCCCTAATGTGGTGTGAGAAGCAGTATAAATTGCATTTTCTGAAGTTTCAGCGTCATAGTCGGTTAACACTCGAACCGGATCTTCCATGCCATAAGCATTCAAATCACCGATAATCAGAATATCCCCTTCGACCTCACTTAAGGCATCGCCAATTACAGTCGCCGCTGATACACGAAACTCATTACAACGCCCTTGTAGATCAACTGGATCCTCCGTTTCTTCCCCCGCTAACCAATCTTCTAAACAAGCTGAGCCCTTAGATTTAAAATGGTTCACAACAACCGTTAAGCTTTCATCATTAACAGTAAAAGTTTGACCTAAACTATGGCGCTGATATTTTTCATATTCAGGGTTATTCTCTGCATTATCACCCTCGCCACGACTAACCACGCCTGCTGCTGCATGTTGCTCAGGTGTTTCAATGACAAAGGCATCCCCTGCAGGTGTCACTGTATTTGGACGATATAGCATGCCCACCGTAATGGCATCTGAGCCTAAATATTGGCCGTCTTTTTTGTCCGCATCGGTGATCTCAATAAATTGATAAGCTTGATCTTTATCAAGTTCGGCATTTAACGCTGTTAATAGATTTTGAATGGCACTGTTATCACCAAAACCATTATTTTCAATTTCCATTAAGCCAACAATATCGGCATTCATGGCCAAAATAGCATTGACAATTTTCGTGCGCTGAAGAAGCATTTCTGCTACACCAGTCGCCCCACGATTACTATTGCCCTCAGATGGATTGGCATCGCCATCAATGGCATTGGTAAAGAAATTCAGCACATTAAAACTGGCAACACGAATATCACCTAATGAAGCCGTCTCTGGAATTTCAACTCTATCGTTATTATGAATAAAGTGCGTTTCTTCCAATGCATTGGTGACCACTAAACGATATTGATTAAAGCCATAGCCAACCACACCTTCGATATCGGCAATGGTATCTCCCACACGAATATAGCCAGTCTCAGCATTAAACTCACTAAAATAAGGGATTTCACCCGCATCGGCTTTATAATCTGATTCAACAAACAATTGATTTTGGCTATTCGCCCCGGCTAAAGCAATAGCCTCTTCTGATAATGGGGCATACACTTGTGTCGGCTTCATTAAAGGCGCTTTATGTGATAGCACCATGTTGTTACGACCCGCATCATAATCATAACTAAAGCTGCGACTCACTAATAACTCACTGGTGGCTTCAAGCTTAATCTTCATGCCTTCAAAACGCTCCAGCGCTTCGGCTAGGCTATCACCTTCATTGACATAAAAACTCGTGGCGGCAAGCACATCACCTTGCTCGCCCACTTCCATTTTTTGCTCATCTTTGATATCAATTTGGGTCAGGCCATGGTATTCCTTCACTAAACCTTGCACACACACTTCAACCCCAGGTTGAATGCTCTCAGGGGCGGCTTCGCCTAAATAAACAAAAATACCGTCAGAGGTTTCAGCAATTCCATCGCCAGTTGCATCTTGTAAATAAAAACCTTTGTATAAACTCTCACCCCGTGCAGTCACTATGCCTTTAACCGTGACTTCGGTATCGGACTGCAATTGCTGCTCATCCAGAGTAAGCGCATCATCTTTGGTCACAAAGGGGCTATAAGCGCTCGAGCCTTGAACAGTGTAAATAGGCAGTATTGTTTGCCCCTCACAAGTAAAAGGCACTTCCTCTACAGGCGTTTCAATGGGCGTATCACCGCCAGCGGCACCAGCAAAAGTGCCTAGTCCAGAAAAGGTATCTTTGTCTAAGGCTGTCCACTGACTCTCAATAAAAGTGGTACTGCCACTCGTCACATCACTGCTGCGCGCTAAGGTGACATCTTTACCCCAACCACTGTCGGCAGGGACATCACCCACCACATCTACAACAATATCGCCGTTTAATAGGCCAACTGAATCACCACCATTAAATGTTAAGCTTCCTTCTAACACGTCAACCGATGCGTCGAGCCCTAAGTCTGCATTAGGATGAGCAATGACTTTTACCGCACCTGGCGCAATCTCACCAGAAAGAGAAATCGCATCACTTAACTCTGTCGCACCATCTTTATAACGAGCAATACTATAAGTCGATAAATCAACCGCGACTTCACCGGAATTATAAAGCTCAATGGCTTTATTACTCGCACTTCCCTCAACATATTCAGTAATGAAAACATCAGCCTGTGCCATTGTGGGCAACATAGCGGCAACAGCCGCCGAAATAATGGTGATCTTTGTGTTATGCATGTTTGTTTCAACCCCAGTTTTTATCATTAAATCGCCCATTGTGTGTTGAGCGTGAACGGGATTGTCACAGACTTTAACTGTTAAAAAAAGGTAAAATTTAATATTTTTAAAGGCGACAAATGAAAGGGTAAAGTTAAATAAAATAAAAGATGCGATAAAACAATTAGTTGATTAAGAATAGAACAAAAATGAAAAAAACCTGCCACACAGTTAACTGAATGAAATTCAAACAAAAGAAAGGGAGCAATAGGCTCCCTTTAAATAAACACTATGTAAAAACTGACTCTTTGCAAATTTATTAGTGCTTTCTACGTAAGAAGCCTAATATCGACAACAAACCTAGACCAAGAAAACCTAATGCTCCCCCGTCGTCGCTTTTCGCCTCACTAGTTTCTTCTTCCTCAGGTTCGGATTCCGTTACGGGATCTGCTACAGGATCCGTTACTGGGTCCGTTACTGGGTCTGGATCCGGCTCTGGCTCTGGTTCTGGTTCTGGCTCAGATCCTGTATAACTCAGCGCAATAATCACAGGATCATGATCCGATGCAGAAAAAGCATTTTCAGACTTCACAAGGGAACCGGTATACTCACTGGTGTACTCAAACATTGTCGACTCAAGGGAGTTAATATGCCAATCTTCAATCGCTACCATACGCTCAGCGACACTAGCATTACCTAAGGCGTGATCCAAATTACCTAGCTCGCCACTGTAAGTATAAGAATAAGTCGAAGTGCCGTGAGCTTGAGTATTTAGATTAATAAAGCCATAACCTTGCTCAATTTTACGTTTTTGGGCATCAAACACTTCGCCCGCTAATGTGGTGTGCGATGCCGTATAAATGTCATGACTCGATGTACTCGCATCAAAGTCTGTTAACACACGAATAGGATCTTCTAGGCCATAGGCATTCATATCACCAATAACCAGAATATCGCCTTCAATTGTTTTTAATGCCTCACCGATAACCGTTGCAGCAGAGACGCGAAATTCATTACAGCGACCTTGTAAATCAGCAGGATCGGCTTCATCCTCACCGGCAATCCAATCCTCTAGGCAAGCAGAACCTTTTGATTTTAAATGATTCACAACAACCGTAAGTGGTTCATCATTTACAAGGAAAGTTTGCCCTAAACTGTGGCGCTGATACTTATCATAAGCAGGATTATTCTCTGCATCATCGCCCTCACCACGACTAACAATGCCTTCTGCCGCATGTTGCTCTGGCGTTTCAATCACAAAAGCCTCACCTTCTGGTGTTACTTTTGCGCTGCGATATAACAACCCTACCGCAATGGCATCTGAGCCTAAATACTTGCCATCATATTTATCACTATCAGCGATTTCAATAAACTGATACTGATCTTCTTCATCAAGTTCGCTATTTAATGCCGTTAGTAAATGTTGAATGGCGCTGTTTTCGCCAAAGCCATTATTTTCAATTTCCATTAAACCAACAATATCGGCATTCATGGCAAGCAACGCATTTACGATTTTAGTGCGCTGCAAAATCATCTCTTCTTCCGATTCAGCGCCGCGATTACTGCCAGTAGGATTGGCATCGCCATCGATGGCATCGTTGAAGAAATTTAATACATTAAAGCTGGCAACACGAATATCACCTAAGGTTGCAGCCGAAGGTGTCTCCAATCTATCATCAAGGTGAATAAAATCGGTTTCAACAAGAGTATTGGTGGCAACGAGACGATACTGATCATAACTGTAACTGATCACCCCTTCTAAATTCACCAGCTGATCGCCAATACGGATATAACCTGTCTCAGCATTGAAATTATCAAAATAAGGCACCACGCCAGCGTCGGCTTTAAAATCGGATTCGACAATGAGCTGATTTTTACTGTTTGCTTCTGCTAACGCAATGGCCTCTTCAGACAGAGCAGGGTACACCTGTGTTGGTTTCATTAAAGGGGCTTTATGGGACAATACCATATTATTACGATAAGAATCGTAATCGAAACTGAAGTTTCGTGTGACCTTCATTTCACTTGCCAAATCCAGTTTGACATTCATGCCTTCAAAACGCTCTAACGCTTCATCCAAACTTTCACCTTCGGACACATAAAAAGCGGTGGCGGCAAGGATCTCACCTTGTTCACCCACTTCCATTTTCTTATCATCTTTAATGTCTATTTGAGTCAGGCCATAATATTCTTTTACTAAGCCTTGTACGCAAACTTCAACACCTGGCTGAATGGTATTCGGCGCAGCTTCATTTAAATAAACAAAAATACCATCCGATGTCTCACTCAGGCCGTCACCTTCAACGTCTTGCAAATAAAAGCCTTTAAATAGACTTTCCCCACGAGCAGTCACCACACCTTTAATGGTGACTTCATCTGTTGACTCATAACTTCCTTGTGCAATCAGTGGACTCGACTCTCCAGCGCCTTGCACAGTATAAATGGGAGTCAGAGTCGCACCTTCACAAGTAAAAGGATCTTCAACGGGTTCATCAGTATCGGTATCACCGACTGTTCCTAACCCTGAAAAAGTATCCTTGGCTAGGCTACTCCACTGAGTTTCATCAAATACAGTATTGGCAGCTAACGCATCAGAGTGCCTCTGTAATGTGACATCTTTACCCCAACTCGAAGGTGTGGGAACACTGCCAACAATATCGATAACGGTATCACCATTTAGCAGTGCAACAGCATCACCGCCATTAAAATTAAGGCTCTTCGTAATCGTATCAACATCTTCAGCTAATCCTAGATCAGCGCTGCCATGCGCTATCACCTTGATTGCACCAGCCGCTATTTGCTGCCCATCAAGAGAAATGGCATCACTAGGATCAGTAGCACCATCTTTATATCGAACGATAGAATAACCCGTTAAATCCGCGCTGGTTTCCCCCGTATTATAAAGCTCTATCGCTTTATTATAACTGCTCCCCTCAACATATTCGCTAATGATAATCTCAGCTTGTACCAAACTTGGCAACACCGCAGCCACGGCGAGTGAAGCAATGCTTCTTTTTGTTTTAAATTTCATTTTATCAACCCTACTGCTTTTATTATTTTGTCACCCATTTTTAGGTTGGGCGTAAAATAATTGTCACAGACTTGATTAACAAAAAAAAGAACACAACAATAAATTTACATTAAAAATAACGAGTACATGAATAAAAGAAGAGTATTAAGGGATCAAGTAACAGAAGAAATAAATGTTATTACAAATGAGAATTAAAACTTAACAATATGAATGTAAATAATTTATTGCTAATATTCATTAAAAGCAATCGTGAGTCTATCGCGATATTCTTTATAAATAAAAGTTTAAATATAAATTTAAATAATCTATATGGTGATTGAAAATTATTCAGTAATAATAAGAAAAAATGCATTGAAGAGAAAATAACAGCTAAAAATGACTTTGAAATGTTTGTGCCCAGCGTAATAATTCAACACGATTCCTTGACTCTGTTTTGCGATAAATAGACGACAAGTGCGCCTTTACTGTATGTTCACTGATACAAAGACGCTCTGCAATTTCTTTATTTCTTGCACCACTGGCCACTAATTGAATAATCGTTTTTTCTCGAGTTGTTAACAAGTGCAACGCTGCAACCGATTGAGGTGATAATCCCGCTGCCGAATCAGACTGCTCAATTAAATGCCGATAAACTTTACTTAATAGCGGCCTCTCATACCAAAGTTCATTTGCTATCATTTTACGCAATGCGGTTAATAACAGATCCATTCTTTGATCGGCAAACAAGACACCTCGAATACCTAACATGAGTGCGGATTCTGAATCTAGTGTATCTCTATCGACACAATATAGCGCCACAGGCACATGCTGCACAAGTTTCACGGCCGCTAATGGTATGCCATTATTATTTAACGCTGCTTTTTGCTGAGCAATCAGATAAAAGCGACTTTTGTTTTCCACTTCAAGTTGCTCAACTTTACTCACGACTCGAGTTTTAAAACCAATAGATTCAGCAAGAATAGCCAAATGGCAGGGGGACGTCATTTGATGAAGAAACACCAATTCATCGATATCTTCCATACTCTTTACCTTTGGCTTCAGCGAGGAAGGATCCATTTCCAAGAATAAGATTAACAACTAATCTTTAGTATAGGACAGGACGAGAACTTTACCCAAATGGGTATCATACCCAGCTTAAGTAAAGCCCTATTACACCTTTAATCACTCATTTTTTAAAGCCACTATTTGTCTATCTTGATAGCGAGAAAGCGTCACCAACGCCAATATGCCACCCAACAGTGCCATCAACATATCTGACTGTGTATCCCAAATATAACCTTGTGTACCCAAAAACGCTTCGGCGCCTTCTCCAGTTCCAACAGCAACCCACCACTCAATTAACTCATAAAAAGCTGACAAGGCTAAAACAAAACAACAGATCAAAAAAGGTCGCCAATAACTTTCCTTGATAACATTTAAACGAATAAACACTTCTCTCGCCAACATTGCGGGAACAAATCCCTGAGCCAGATGCCCTAGCTTGTCATAATTATTACGTCCCTTATTTGTCACCTCTGCCACCCAATCAAATAGAGGCACTTCAGCGTAAGTATAATGACCTCCGACCATTAGAATGATACAGTGAAGCAAAATTAATCCATAAGATAGTGTTGTTAATTTGAAAATTTTAAAAGTAAAAAATAAGATAGGTAAGGCAATAATCGCGGGCAGTACTTCTAAAAACCACGTAAATTGATCTTTAGGATTTATGCCAGACCATATCAAAACCACAAAGTAAGTTGTTAACCATAAGATCTTGTTATTCAATATGATTCCTCCTTAGATAATATTGTTCTAAATGTAAAACAAATACTTTAGCCATCCAGCCCTCCACACTGTAAATAAAAAATGTTACTTTATAGCTGATATTCGCAGAAACCAACACACTTAAAAGGTACTCACATCATGGCGCAATACTCGCTGGAAAAGGATAAAATCAAGATCCTGTTATTAGAAGGCGTTCATCAATCGGCTATTGACGTGTTTCAACGCGCTGGCTACACCAATATTGAATACCATAAAGCCTCTTTAGGAGAAGAAGCTTTACAAATAGCGATTAAAGATGCGCATTTTGTTGGATTACGCTCCCGTACTCAATTGACTGAAGAGGTGCTCAACAAGGCCGAAAAATTAGTCGGTATTGGCTGCTTTTGCATCGGCACTAACCAAGTCAATCTAAAAGCCGCTGAGAAACGGGGTATTCCAGTATTTAATGCACCTTTTTCCAATACTCGAAGTGTTGCTGAACTCGTACTGGGCCAGGCCATCATGTTATTACGAGGGATCCCTAAGCGAAATGCTGCGGCTCATCGAGGTGAATGGCTTAAAAATGCCATTGGCAGTTTTGAAGCCCGTGGTAAAACCTTAGGTGTTATTGGCTATGGCCATATTGGCACGCAATTAGGTATTTTAGCAGAAACCTTAGGCATGCAAGTTATCTTCTTTGATATTGAAGATAAATTACCTTTAGGCAATGCACAGCAAGTCCATTCCCTCGAAACGCTGCTGTCCAATGCCGATGTGATCAGTTTACATGTTCCAGAAACACCACAAACAAAGAACATGATAAGCGAGCAAGAATTTACTCAAATGCGCAAAGGCAGTATCTTTATTAACGCTTCTCGCGGTACTGTCGTTGATATTCCAGCCCTTGCGGATGCAATTAAATCAGAGCACCTTGCTGGCGCCGCCATCGATGTGTTCCCCGTTGAACCAAAATCCAACAAGGATGAATTTATCAGTCCACTACGTGGATTCGATAATGTCATTTTGACACCACATGTCGGCGGTAGCACATTAGAAGCACAAGAAAACATAGGTATAGAAGTTGCGGGTAAATTAGCCAAATACTCAGATAATGGCTCAACAATGACAGCCGTCAATTTCCCTGAAGTGTCGCTAGCACAGCATTCTGGAACCTCACGTTTACTGCATATTCACCACAATAAGCCTGGTATTTTAATTAAAATTAACCAAGCTTTTTCTGAGCAAGGCATTAACATCGCTGCGCAGTACTTACAAACAACGGCTAACATCGGTTATGTGGTCATGGAAGTTGACTCAGATCAAGGCAATAAAGCCTTAGAACAAGTAAAACTCATTGAAGGCACAATTCGAGCTCGAATATTGCGTTAATCACTCTTTCTAATCAAGCACTCTTTTGAGTGCTTTTATTTTTAGATATTGCACCTAGCTCAATTAAGGTTACAATCGATACACTTGCAAATAGATGAAATGTCGGAAGCCCAATGAATAGCCTTCTCACACAACCCAACGAAACACTATCCTCCACTCAACTTCGCATTAGTCCACTCACTCATTTCGGCCTAATGAAAATCACAGGAGAGCAACGACATAGCTTTATTCAAGGGCAAGTTACAACCGATATTGAAACCTTAGGAAAAGACCAATGGCACTGGGGTGCACACTGCGATCCCAAAGGCAAAATGTTAGCCAGTTTTCGCGCGTTTAACTTCAATGATGCGTTACTACTACTAATGCCTAAAACAACACTAAAAGCTGACCTAGAACAACTTGCTAAATATGCGGTATTCAGTCAAGTGGAAATCACCGAAGTACATAATGAATATAGGCTGCTTGGGATCAGTGGTACACAGGCATCAGCTTGGATAACAGAGCAATTTGGTGATATCACTTCTAACATCACCCCTCTAAACAACACTATTATTCTTCGAGATGGTCATGGTTTTATTCTCATGCTTCCAACTGATGAAGCCAAGAGTATTATTGATAATAATGAAGGGATATTGTCCACCAAAGAAACATGGCAAGCACTTGAGATCAGTGCGGGCTATCCTAATCTCGATCTGATCCACCAAGGATTATTCGTTCCACAAATGTGCAACTTACAGGCCATCAATGGCATTAGTTTTACAAAAGGTTGTTACATGGGACAAGAAACCATTGCGAGAATGAAGTATCGAGGTGGTAATAAACGTGCACTCTACATTATTTCAGGCTCCACAGAGCAAAATATCTCGCTAGAAAGTCAATTAGAAATTGCCTTAGATGAAGAAAATTACCGTAATGCAGGAAAAATAATTGAATATGTGCAAGAAGGTAACAAGGTATTATTAACAGCAGTTTTGGCAAATGATACGCCTAATGACGCCATTTTACGCTTTAAAGGCGATCATCAAGCCCTTTTAAACATTCAAACATTACCTTATTCTTTAGAAGAGTAACACTTTGATATTGTTAAATAATGATATCTCAGCCGAGTAAAGTCTATCGATTACTTGTATCAATCAGCTACAGCTTACGCACATAGCGACAAACAGGGAAACAACATATGAAAACAGGAAAAAATGATGGAAAACTGTTAAAACTCGCAATAGAGATTGGTGTTGGTTATGCTAAAAAAAGAGGATATGCTGATTTTGATAAAGGTATTTCCTCTAAAGATAAAGTAGAGTGTATTTATCGCCTTCTCGTCAAAGATAAACTCATCCAGCCCCTTGCCACTGACAAGGAAGATGGCCCCAATATGAAGCATAAGCTGATTTTATGGATAAGCCGACAATTGCCTGAAGACCATCCATTATTGAAATAACCAAACGGCTAGTCAAATATTTATGGGGGGAGTGACACTCCCCCTCACGATAATCACATTTTTATAAAAAATGAGTACAAGCAACATGGCTTTAACTCAGAACAGAAAAAGTCACCCCACTTTTTCGCTGTCCAATTGATAAGTATAAATGCCACCCTCAGCCATACTATCAAATTCACTAGCAATACTATCTTGAATTGCATCCCTATTGATATCAAACATGAAATGAATATAAGTCTCAAATTTGTTCTTTTTCATCTCAGATGAAAAAGCAAAATCATTACCGGAAACTTGATCAATTGCTGTCGGGATCTGATTATTGTCAACATCTCTTGCTGAGATCACTTTCAATTCTTTGCGGATTAAATCGATAGAAACGCAAGCTGTACCATTGCGGCTAGCCCCATGGTCATCATTGAAAAAGGTTAACTCTATATAAACATGACCAATATTATTATTAGAAGATTTGAAACGATTCAAGGTACTTGAAATAATATAAGTCAATGGTGAAGTCTTACCAAAAAGGTAAAAATCATGAATATCATTTCTGAAAAAACCTCGACGCATAAAATCGTAAGGGCAGCCTTTAACAGCAATTTCTCCTACATGTTTAAATCCATTAATATCAGTAATATCCTGATGTTGATTTGCCTTTACATTAGATATGTACATCAAATGTGTCTCTCAAAGAAATAACATGAATACTTAAAAAGTCGTATTCAATACCGATTAAAAATTAATTATTGTTAGAAATAGGATACTGGTTATTGAAACAGAGTGTTCTTATACCCAAAAAATAATGACGCATAATAACACAAAAAAACCATATAAATAAACTTAAACCACCTACAATTTACAGTAAAGCCAAAAACAAAACATTATTAAGACAATAAAAAACCATAAGAATCAAAAATAATTAGAAAATAAAAATATTGGATAATTATTTGTTAAAAATAATTATTAAAAATAATTACAGAAACCTAATAGTTACAAATAAAACAATTTGTAACTACATCAGGTAAAAAAATATCCACTTTAAAAGACTTAAAGTGGATATTTATCTTACATTCCAATGAATAATTAGAAAATAAATCCTCTGTTATTCATTAACTCTCAATAGGGGAGACGACGAATAACAAGTCATTTTGTGATACTTGCTGGCCATTACTATTAAGAATACGTTCGATACTGTATTTTTTATCTTCTGGATAAAGTACCGCATTTTGACGGTTAAAGCCTGCAAGTGTTACTTGAGAGAACATTTTCATCGCTTCTGTTAATGCCAATGTTTGATCAACAGTAACGATATCCCCTTCTTTAACAAAGTCAGCTTCTCCTGGCGCTGGCGAAGTATAGAAAATGCCGGCACCTTGCGCTAACACTTTCAGCTCATTACTACCACCAACACGCAACGACTCAGTATCCACACTCACAGTATCGGCAGCGGCTTCCATCTCAGCAATCAACTCTGGAATATCAAGTTCAGCCATCAAACGTGGTAAATAGTTAGTATCATAAACACCTTTATTGAAGGTCTCATCTTTCAAAATACGCTTCAACAATGGAATGTTAGTGGCAATGCCTTTCAGTACGACAGAATCTAAATATTCATACAGTTTAGTGACCACATCCTCACGACTTTCGCCACGACAAATGATCTGTGCAATCAAACTATCATAATAAGGAGAAACTTCCTTATCACTGGCCGCAATAGAAATAATCTCTATATCGTCCCGCTCTGGCATCACACATTCTGTGATCATGCCAGGGTTAGGTTGCAGCTGTAAAATACCATCACTGTCCAATGCCGCTTTTTCAGCTGTCACACGCACTTCAATAGCATAACCTTGAGATACAGGCTCTAACTTCTCAATTGAACGTCCTGCGGCAATATCAAACTGGGCGCTAACAATATCGATACCTGAAGTGGCTTCAGTTACAGGATGCTCAACCTGTAAACGGGTATTCATTTCCATGAAATACACTTCGTTTTCGTCAAGGTTATAAATAAACTCAACGGTACCCGCTCCCATATAATCAGTCGCATCACCTAATGCACGAGTATACTCAAGGACTTTTTCTTGAAGATCCGCAGGCAACATGGTTGAACCAGACTCTTCAATGACCTTTTGGTTATTACGCTGTACAGAGCAATCACGTAGACCCAATACTTTCGTATTGCCAAATTGATCACGTAAGAGTTGCACTTCGATATGGCGCAAGCTAGTCACATACTTCTCAAGGTATAAGTCACCATTACCAAATGCGGCCGCCGCCTCAGTTGAAGTCCGTTGGAATAGCCCAATCATATCACTGGGATGTTCGACAACTTGAATACCTTTACCACCACCACCTTGTACGGCTTTAAGCAGAACAGGATAACCAATCTCATTGGCCACATTCACCGCCTGCTCGGCATTATTTAAAATACCATGGCTACCTGGCACGACAGGGACATTCTGAGACTGTGATGTCTTAATGGCATTCGACTTGTTGCCCATTGTTGTCATGCTTTGTACGCTAGGACCGACGAAGTTAACACCATTATTGACACATAATGCCGCAAATTGTGGACTTTCAGATAAGAAGCCAATACCAGGATGAAGTGCGTCGACATTCTCATATTCAGCGACTTTTAATACCGAATAGGCATTCAAATAACTTTCATCAGAAGTATTACCACCAATACACACAAGCTTATCGTTTGCTTTTAGCATATCAGCAGGAATGGATGTCATGTCAGGATCCGATGCCACTAAAACAACATTGATATTGTTATCATGGGCCTTACGAATTAACTTAACCGCAGTACAGCCACGAGCATGAACCAACACTTTATTGATAGGTTTCATCAAGCCACGTGGGTCGTCTTGCACAATTTCTTGATCAGCAATAGAAGCTTCAGGAACCAGTGTTGACAAGGCATTAGAGATCACACTCTCAATATTCATTGTCGGCTTTGGCATCAAAGGATCGATACTTGAAAGCTGATCATCTATGGTATTGCTAAATGGGTTTGTCACTAAACCGTGCATCGCACCTGGAACTTTAGACAAATAATTTGACAAGGTCGAAGTCGAAGGCAAGTAAGCAGGCACAACCATTTGCCCAGCAAAAGGCATATTCGTCCCTGATAGATAATAAGTCTGCACCAAAGGATGCGTCACAAAACTGGCTTGCGCGCCACCGGTACAATCGCCATAACCAAACATGAGCACAGGCAACTCATTATCACGAATGAAACGAGTGATCCTGTCATTAACCACCGCCATAGAGAAAAGTGCAGCCGCCCCTTCTTTGGTTTGCATACCACCCGAACTGATAAAACAAATCACAGGAAGCTTACGCTTGGCACACTCAATTAATAGCGCACTGAATTTTTCAGCACTGGCCATATCAAATGCACCCGCTTGGAAAGCCGTATTAGACACAGCGACACCGACGCGCATGTGCTGATCACCACTTTCAAAATCCGCTAAGCCAGTAATTAAACCGCAAGGACGAATGCCTCTGTCTAACGCATCTTCAATTGATAATCTAAAACCTGGGAAGTTCAACAAGTTAGCGGAAATTTTATCGCCATTAATTTCTTCAAATTGAGTGAAGAATTTGTCAACGATAGCGCTCCAAGTCATTTTACCCGCACGTTTTTCATCACGTAGCACTTTCTGGATCAACAAATCTTGGTAACCCATTGTCAAACGGTTCCAAAAATCTTTTCGGCGACCAATTCGAACAGGGTTAATCGCACCTGTATATTCGTTACTTTCCTCTTCACTGTCGAAATATTCTGGCAATAAACGCTCAAAGAAGTAAGTTAAAATAACGAACAAACTGTCATTTAATTGAGGGAATCCAACACTTTTCCATTGCTCAGTACGGGTCAATAATTCACCCCGATTTGACTGAGACATGAAATATTTCAACCATTTATAAAACTTACTCTTGTCATTCGGTACATCTTGAGTCGAAATAGCCGAATCAATAGAGTCGTGTAATAAATTATTAACAGAACCTCGTGCCAAACTTTTTGACATCATAGCTTCTTTAGCAATCGACGCTAAATTACCCACGACATTGTCATATAAAGCATTAAAAATAAGAATGTTACGACATTGCCAAATAAAATCTTCACGTAAATCTTCATGCTGAATAACATCAAGAACCGTTAATTTATTCAGCTCAGGCCAGTCCGCTTGTTTCACGGCATCAGGTAAACTTTCAAGATGTTGGATCAAACCTTTAAAGTTATTCTCTGCATTACCTTTCCAGCGATGAAAAAGAGACCAACCAATATTGAAAATAAGCGCCTTACGCGCCTTCTTATAATTCTCTTTCGGCTCACCTAAAATGAAACGTGTCAACATATTACGCTCTGTTGAAACGTCTTCACGCTTAGCAATAAAGTTGCCCCAAAGTTTATTTAGATCTTCATCATAAACCAGTTTATCTGGGCTTGATAACCAAGACTGGAACACACGATGTTGTTCTTGTGCAATCCGCTCAAGTAAGTCACCTTCCGGTACACTCACCTTAGATAAACGACCATATTGCTCTTGTGAAATCGAATGAATACGGCTACGAAGCGTTAAATAACGTAAATAACGATAAGCACTACCAAACAAGTTAAAATACATGGTTGGGTTTGTCGCAACAGCCAATTCAGCATTCACTTCTAAGGCCGTTAAGCTTTTAGAAGGTTTTAAAAAGCGCGCTAAACTGCGGTCATAATGCTCACGTAAATCATCAGATTCACGCACAAACTGCATCGCTGCCTGCTCAATCGCTTCAATACTGCTGATAATGGCTCGGCGTAAGTTATGTTGACGCTCATCTTTATCACTTGGAGAGAAATCAATAATACCGTCAATGCAGCCAGCGGTGTAAAGCTCTTCTGGCGATACGCCAACAGACTTGGCACATTCTTGCCAAGATAAATTATACTTTCGAGCGATACTTTGTAGGCCTTGAGGCTGAATAGTATTAAAAATACCATCACGTAGTGACAATAAGATATTCGCCGCAGCCAAAGGAATGGCGCCGCCAGAATAACCGGCACCAATAACAATACCGACTGTTGGCACATCCACATTGGCACTTTCAGCAATCGCCTTTGAAATAGAATGAGCTTGGTTTTGACTATTGGCTATTTCGCCCGCATCGGCACCGGGTGTATCGATAAGATACACAATTGGCATACCCAGCTCAGCAAAATGACGAATGGCTTTGCACGCGGCTAAATGATGCTCTGGCATCCAAGCACCATTGGCCGTTGTTCGCTCTTGTGCGATGAAACCAATACGGCGCGCACGAGAGCCAAAGTTCAACTCAACCTCTGCACTATAAAAAGAACCAATATGGGTTTCGGTCACCAGCTTGCCTTTCAGATCGGCAATAACACGTTTTGCGCCAAAACGGTTTTTATCTTGTGTAGGCTGAATAACCTTAGTGACGTATTCATCAACATCAAGTTGAGAAAGACTTTTTAGATTACTTTCAATGGCTTCATCATTTAAAAGCCCCTTAATCTCTTCGGACAAGGTTTGCTTACTGTGCTCAGGAAATAATGAGAAGTCTTTGGCCAATTGTTCCGCTTTTAAAAAAAGCGGATCGGCGCTAACGACCTGAGTCTGGTTCGTGGGCTTGTCTGTGCTGGTCATCTAAAGATCCTCTGCTTAGCCTCAAAAAAATTTTTAGCCCGTGAATATAACTTTGTTATCATGTCAAATACCATTAAACTAAGCTAGACGCTTTGTTCCATTTTTGAGACAGTGACAATAAGATGCCAGATTTAAACGGTATGATGCTGTTTGCCGCCGTTGTTAGAGCGAAAGGATTCTCTCAAGCTGCTCGCGAAACAGGCATGCCAAAATCAACGATTAGCCGTAAGGTTGCCCAACTTGAAGAGCAACTGGGCGTTCGCTTACTTCAACGAAATACACGCAGTTTGAGTCTGACTCAAGTCGGTGCACTTTTTTTTCAACACTGTACGAGTATAAGTGATGAGCTAGAAGCTGCCAAAGCGACCATAGAAAACACCCATAATAATGTCTCAGGCTCACTACGTATTGCCATTCCCGTTTCCTTTAGCCAAGAACTCATCGCTCATCTGTGTAGCGGTTTTATGCGCCTTTACCCCAATATTGAACTGGATGTTCAATTCACCGATAATGACGTCAGTCTCGTCGGTGAAGGCTATGACATTGCCATCAAATATGGGCCATTACAGTCTTCCGATTTAATCGCTCGCTTACTCTTTGAGCGTCAATCACTCCTTGTCGCCAGCCCTAATTACTTAAGCAGTCACGGCACACCTGCAACACCAAAAGATTTAGCGCAACACCAAGGCATTTTACTGGGGACTTCTCGCTCAGCCCCCATTTGGCCGCTAGGCAAAGGCCAAGCCAAAACTATGATCAATTTTAAAAAGAAGGTCAGAGTCAACAGTGCTGTCATGGTAAAACAACTGGTACTCGATGATTTTGGCATTGCTATGCTATCTCGCTCTGTATGCCAAGGGGAGTTAGCCAGTGGGCGCTTGATGCCATTATTACCTGACTGGCCTATTGAAGCCTTTAAGGTCTATGGCGTCTATTCTAGCAAACGACAGCTTGCCACTAGCATCAAAGCATTTCTTGATTTTTTTCATCAACGTTTTACTCATCAAGAATCATTGCAGTCTTTAATGATGTAATATGAAAAAGTGATAATGAAAACACTCAAATCAATGGTCAAAAAAGCGCAATATACAATGCACCAAGCTATTGCGCCAACACCACCAAGTTTACAGCCAGCTTCAGGTGTACTCACTCCGCTGCAGCAAGCGATTATCGACAAAGTCGAAGTTTGCTATCAAGAGGCAGAGTTGCAATTAGCCTTACATTTTCCCAGGCCCACAGTTGGCTTTAAGCTTAGAGGAAAATGTGCAGGCATGGCACACTTGCATCACAATCATCTCAGATTTAATCCTAAGTTATTAGTGAATAACAGCCACGCTTTCTTAACTGAAGTTGTCCCTCACGAAGTCAGTCACTTACTGGTTTATCAACTCTTTGGAAAAGTCAAACCTCATGGTAAAGAATGGCAAAATATCATGGTGAAGCTTTTTAACCTTTCTCCTCAAACGACCCATAATTTTGATATTAGTGATTCAACACAACCGCAATTTCTCTATCAATGCCATTGCGGTACAATCAAGCTATCTCTGCGCCGCCATAACAAAGTCGTCAGAGGCCAAACACAATACCTTTGTCGCCGTTGTAAAACCCAATTAAGTCCCCTTTAATAAAAAGGATATTAAGCGTAAAAAGAGATAATTAGGTAAACTGTTGGCGATAAAATTAAACAATAAAATATCCATTGCTCAGCCTAAGACAATCCCTTATTATCCTCTTCATTTAACACACCATAAGTCCATCATTTGGAGTTCATTTGAAAGCCGCTTTTTTAACATCTTTACTGACGATTTGCCTAATGAGCTTCTCGTCTACCACTACCGCTTCTCCCGCTCACCCTAGCAGCTTTACTCAAGCCAAAAAGCTCGCCAAAAAAATGTATGCGACACAATTACCCCATACTAGCTTTTACTGCGGTTGCGACATTAATATTAAAGGCAAGAAATGGAACCCTGATTTTTCCAGCTGCGGCTATCAAATCAGAAAACAAAAAATCCGTGCAGAGCGCATCGAGTGGGAACACATAGTCCCAGCCTGGGAGTTTGGTCATCAAAAGCAATGCTGGCAAGAAGGCGGACGTAAAAACTGTAAACAAGACAGTGAATTTAGAAAAATGGAAGCCGATCTGCATAACTTAGTCCCAGCTATCGGAGAAGTGAACGGCGATCGCAGTAATTTCCGTTTCAGCCAATGGAATGGTCAAGCCAAACAATACGGACAATGCCATATGATTGTCGATTTTAAAGCGCGAAAAGTTGAGCCTCCTGTCAACACTCGAGGTAAAATCGCGCGCACTTATCTCTATATGAAAAAAAAATATGGCCTCACAATCGCAAAGAGCCAATTAAAATTGTTTAATGCTTGGGACAAGACTTACCCTGTTGATAAAATGGAATGTCAACGTGACAAAGAAATTGCTAAAATTCAGGGCAATCATAATCCATTCGTCAGTCGTCACTGTGGCCCTAAAGGCGGCCAACAAAAAGTAGCAAAGTAAGGCATTAATTCTATGAGAATTCCAAGAATATATCACTCCTCACCGCTCACCATAGCACAAGAGTGTCAACTGGACGAAGAGGCAGCAGTCCATGTGGGACGAGTGCTGCGTATGACAGAAGGTGAACAAGTCAGCTTGTTTAATGGTGATGGCAATGACTACTTAGCTAACATTCAAGCCGCATCAAAAAAAAATGTCACTGTCCTTATCACCTCATCGACAATAAACCGAAGTGAATCTCCCCTCAACTTGCATTTAGGGCAAGTGATCTCTCGTGGCGACAGAATGGACTTTACCTTACAAAAATCCGTTGAACTGGGCGTCAATACCATCACTCCACTGTTTTCTGAGCGCTGTGGCGTCAAACTCCATGGTGAGAGGTTGGATAAAAAAATTCAGCAATGGCAAAAAATCGTCATTAGTGCTTGTGAACAATCCGGCCGCAGTCACGTCCCTATCGTGCGGCCAGCCATGTCTTTAACGGATTGGTGCAGTGAAAAATCCGACGCCATTAAACTGAATTTACATCCCAGAGCCAGTCATGGCATTAATGCACTTAAATTACCAACAAAACGCATTCGCCTCTTAATTGGTCCAGAAGGCGGCTTATCAAACAGCGAAATCAAGATGACAGCCGAGCACCAGTTTACCGATATTTTATTAGGCCCCAGAGTATTAAGAACAGAAACGGCAGCACTATGCGCCATTAGCGCACTGCAACTCAAGTTCGGGGACTTAAGTTAATTGAACAATTATTTCAGCACAGATTTTCATCGTATCAAATGTATTAAATAAAGGAATCGCGTTATGATCAAACTGGGTATAGTGATGGACCCCATCCGTGATATCAATATCAAAAAAGACTCCAGCTTCGCTATGCTATTAGCTGCACAAGCACGCGGTTATCAATTGTTTTATATGGAAATGAAAGATCTCGCCATGGTCAATGGTCAAGCAAGAGCCAATATGAGTGCACTGACGGTGACTGCTGATGCAAGCAATTGGTATCAGCTCGGCACTGCGCAAGATTGTCCACTGGCCGATCTCGATGTCATCTTAATGCGCAAAGATCCTCCTTTTGATACCGAATTTATTTATGCCACTTACATGCTTGAAAGAGCAGAAGAGCAAGGCGTTTTAATTGTCAATAAGCCTCAAAGTTTACGTGACGCTAATGAAAAACTCTTTACTGCTTGGTTCGCTGAATTTACACCAGAAACCTTAGTCACTCGTGATGAAAATCGCATTCGTGCTTTTCATGAAAAACACAAAGACATCATACTTAAACCCTTAGATGGCATGGGTGGCAGCTCAATTTTCCGAGTAAAAGAGAGCGATCCTAATTTGGGTGTTATTATCGAAACCCTCACCAAACATGGGCAGGAATATGCAATGATCCAGGCTTTTATTCCCGATATTACCGCAGGGGATAAACGCATTTTAGTGGTTGATGGTGAGCCTGTGCCTTATTCTTTAGCGCGGATCCCTCAACAAGGTGAAACTCGGGGCAATTTAGCCGCCGGAGGACGCGGTGTCGCGCAACCTTTGTCAGACAGTGACTGGCATATTGCCAAAACTTTAGGTCCGAAGCTTAAAAAACGCGGGCTTATTTTCGTCGGCCTAGATGTGATCGGTGACAAACTCACTGAAATCAATGTCACCAGCCCCACTTGTATCAAGGAAATCGAAGCCGCTTTTGATGTCGATATTACCGGCATGTTAATGGATGCGATTGAAAGAAAGATAAACGAATAGCAATCTAAGTAATACTTATCTAATGCCAAACCCAATCTAATACCACTCTAAGTCAATAAGTAACGCAGTGCCATGGTAATCCAACAAGCACTGCGTTATTTTTCATGATAATTAATGCTAATCAAAAATAATCCTGTGCATAAGTACCATCATAGTGACCAAAGATCGCCATCCATTCTGTCTCTATGGTCAATAAGCCACTGTCAGGATTAACGGTACCAATATTTGCCCAAAAACTTTCCCCCTCTGAAAAGTACACGTCATTGACAACCCCCTTTACTTCAAACTCAGCGCCATCATAGGGATTTTGATAAGTGATGGTATAAGGAAAATCAGCAGTATACATGGTATTAATGCCTTTCATTGCTGCAATGGTATAAGGGTTCACGGCAATGGTTTCAACCATAGTATTAGTATAAGACTGATTATCGGTAGATGATGAGCCAACAGTGGTAGACAGGCTGGCTGTGGTGCTCCAAGTGGCACTTTCTTTCAATGTTAATATTCCCGCTTTTGCTTCACTGCCAAGGGTGACTGACATCCCCATAGTGATCCCTGCAGTTGTGGAATACGAATCAGAAACAGAATATCCTTCAGTTATTCCCAGCCTCATCTGTTTAGATTGAACAAGATTAGTATCATTAATCCCAATGTTACTCGAGTAAGTCACCATTTCTTGAGATGAATTGCTAATTTGATCTTCATGCCAAGTAATCCCAACATACTCAAGCTCAATTAAACCCGTAGTGATGAGGTTCACACTCCAGATTTCATCGTAGTCAACGGTCCCCCAAAAACCAACCAATACCTGATCATTGGGAAAGGTATACACATTTGCCATTTTATATTTATAGCCGTTATTACTCCCCCAAGTCATTTGCCGGCCATTTTGTGTCCAAAGATATAAACGAGCCAAACGACCACTCTCTTTGGTAAATATTTTAATGGACTTAATATATTCGTCGGGATCCAGAGTTTCAGTACGATAATTATTCCCATCTACCGCGCCCATAGTTTCGTCTTCAGCGTAAAGGTAGCCAATACGAATACCTTTAATACGATCCCCTCCTTTATACACAGTGATCTCATTTATCTTATCACCGGGTGTCGGTGCATAGCCCTTATCAAAATCAAAAGCGGATTTTACCCACTCTGTTCCCATGTCATAGGCAGTGCCTTTTGTGGGATCGCCAAAATTTCTTAAATTATTATGATAATGCGGTGTGAGATAATCCATGACATCATTTGCAACTGCATTGTTGGTGTAAAACCAAATGCCCACCATCAGCGTGAAAAGGTACTTGCCCATTGATTGTTTCCTTAATTGACTTAAAGCGAGTAACACTTCCCCTTGTGTCCATACAAGCTACTACCAATATCCGTTATCAATATCGAACCTATATTGAACGTCCTGTCCATTTAGAGTTGAGTCAGTAATAATCATAAAACCAAAGCAATAGACTCAATACAGACTCACTAGAATACTAACCATTAACCCAAACAAAAACCACAAAAAACACAAAAAAATAAACAAACAGGTAACACATAAGAAGCATAAGACCACGAAGAATATACGATAAACACCTCTTCCACAGAAAATAGAACAATCACCAAGTAGCGAAAAAGAACAATACTCTTGGTATGTGCGATACAGAGTCTTTTACTTTTAAGGGTAACTGCGAATACAGAGCCTTGATGTAGAAGTTTTTGCAGCCGGATCTGAATCCATATTATACCAATCCCATTATACAAGTGATCTTTCAGCGGGAATTCAACATGCTGTAGGCAAGGCAGATGATTGAAGCTAATAGTGATTCTATATCGAAAGCAGCTAACGTAGCATAAAGTATGTTGAAACCCGCACAAAGTGAGCTTCTCAGACATTCCACTTCTGCGTTACATTCATTTGAAAGGGAATCACCATTACTGCATAAATGCGCCTTGAATTGAAAAGCCTGAGAAGCTCTGAATTGATCATCTATATAATGGAATTGGTATTATTTCATGGTCATCAAGATAATACTGATATCGCCAAAAATATAATCAACTTGCTCCCCAAAAATAATAAATAACCTGTGCTTGATAGACAAGCGTTAAACTAAAAAGGCAATAAATACAGATAATTATACTTGGTGGATCAATTGAGGAACAATTGAGGATCAATTAACATATCGAAAATATAAAAATAGTCATAAAAGAGATGTCATTTTACACATATCATTTTACTATTCTCACCATAATGAAAATGAGATATAACTAACTCTAAAAATTAAATAAATCTTGTCATTAATAAAAATTTACTCATTTTAAAACAGGAAAACCATCATGATTTTGAAAAAAGCGATCTTGTTGGTGTGTGCCGTTAAGATCATGCTCCCTCTAACTGCAACAGCAAACACGACCGATACTGACATCAATATTCAACAAGTCCCCAATCGACCTAAAAATATCATTATCATGATAGGTGATGGTATGGGTCCTGGGTACACCAGTGCTTATCGTTATTATCAAGACAATCCAAATACAGAAGAAGTCGAAGAAACAGTTTTTGATAGACTACTCGTTGGTATGGCCAGTACTTATCCTGCCAGAGTCAGTGGCTATGTTACCGACTCTGCAGCATCAGCAACGGCGCTTTCATCAGGCATTAAAACCTATAATGGCGCTATCGGCGTAGATGAACATAAAAATCCCATTAGCTCAATTATGCAAATTGCCAAGCAAAAAGGCATGTCAACAGGAGTCGCCGTAAAGTCACAAGTCAACCATGCCACGCCAGCAGGCTTTCTCACCCATAATGAAAGCCGAAAGAATTACGTCGCCATTGCAGAAAGTTATCTTGATACCGATACGGATGTCATTTTAGGAGGAGGACAGCGCTATTTCTCTGATGAATTAATTAGTAAATTCAAAGAAAAAGACTATCAATATATCACTGAACTGTCTCAACTCGATAATATCGAAAAACCTAAAGTACTGGGCCTTTTTGCAGATAAAGCCTTACCACTGGCCATCGATGATAAAACCAGCAACAGCTTAAAGCGGGAAACACAAAAAGCCCTCTCGCTCCTATCGCAAAATCCCAAAGGCTTTGTGCTCTTAGTCGAAGCTAGCCTCATTGACTGGGGCGGACATGATAATGATATTGTCAGCGCCATGGGAGAAATGGAAGAGTTTGCCAACACCATAGAAGTGGTTGAACAATACGTTCGCGAACATTCAGACACGCTTGTGGTGATCACAGCAGATCATAATACTGGCGGATTCTCCATAGGCGCAAATGGTGTGTATGCTTGGAATACTAAGCTCATCAAAGGAGTGAGCGCCAGCCCTAAACGTCTTGCGCAAAACACTAAAGATGATCCTAATTGGCAACAAAACATGATAAACAGCTTAGGCTTTACTCCAGACAGTCACGAATTGCAGGCTTTAGCGACAGCGAAAGGGGAAAGCACTAAGGCTCTCACAACAGCAATCAAACAACTCATCGACCAAAAATCTAATACAGGTTGGACATCAGGAGGTCACACTGGCGTTGATGTACAAGTCTTTGCAGAAGGGCCTGGTGCGAATTTATTTAGAGGTCATCAAGATAACACTGACATTGCTAAAAAAATGATCAGCCGATTACCCTAAAATCAGCTCATAAGTCCCCCAGATGAAGTCATGGGGTATTTTGTGTCATTTTTTAAACTTATCAGATATGCGAATTACCTGATAACACGTGAGTCTGGGCTTTCTAAAGGGCTAGACTGACCCTTTGAAAATTTTTACTTAATCACTTAGAGCGGCGTTAGGAGTCTTCATCATTAAGGTTTCAAGACTCTTAACGCTCAAAAGAAAAATAACGTATAATGGCGCAAATTCTTCCTTAATGTGACGCCAGTGCTAACCAATCCTTCTCAACTTATTTTACGTAATCGCGAATTAGTCGATAACCACTCAGTACTCATCCTTAATTATGAAAGTGATTTACTCCCCATTGAATTACTGGAAAATACGTCAAAGGTTTGCGCATTGGCATTGGATTATCACCACCATTTGCAAATCGAGCAGCATAAAGTCAATAATCTAGACCTGCATTTCGGCCATCAACTTCCTCACAATGAACAGTTTGATAGCGTCATCATTTATTACCCGAAGGCCAAATCATTAGTGCCTTATTTACTGAACCTTGCCGGCCATCATTTAAAATCAAATGGGCAACTCATCATCACAGGCGAAAATAAAGGCGGTATCAAGTCTATTCCTAAACAGATGCCTGATTATTTCAGCAAGCCGATAAAAATAGACAACGCTCGTCACTGCTTACTCTTTTGCAGTGAATTACAAAATTCAGCCCCCAAGATCAATATTCAAGACTGGGTAAGCCGCTATCAGCTCAGTACGCCACAAGGCGAAATCACTATATGTAATCTTGTGGGTGTATTTAGCGAGAAACGCCTCGACGCCGGTACTCAGTTATTACTGGAACACCTCCCTAAAATGAGTGGGAAAATATTAGATTTTGGCTGTGGTGCAGGCGTGATTACCGCTGCCTTATTAAAAGCACAACCTGAGTTAACAGTAGATTGTGTCGATATTAATGCCATGGCCCTTGAAGCATGTCGACTCACCATGCAAGCCAATGATATTAAAGCCAATATTTTTGCTTCAGATGGCCTCAATCAAACCCATTCGCTATATGATGGTATTATTTCCAACCCACCTTTTCATGATGGATTGTCAGCCACCACACAGATAGCCAAAACTTTTGTGCAAGACAGCGCCTTAAAACTTAACAAAACAGGGCTATTTTATATTGTTGCTAATCGTCATTTACCTTATGCCGACACCATAGAGACACACTTCAAGCAAGTGAAAGTGAAAGCCGAAAACAATCAATATAAGATTTATACCAATTCTATTATATAGATGATCAATTCAGAGCTTCTCAGGCTTTTCAATTCAAGGCGCATTTATGCTGTAATGGTGATTCCCTTTCAAATGAATGCAACGCAGAAGTGGAATGTCTGAGAAGCTCACTTTGTGCGGGTTTCAACATACTTTATGCTACGTTAGCTGCTTTCGATATAGAATCACTATTAGCTTCAATCATCTGCCTTGCCTACAGCATGTTGAATTCCCGCTGAAAGATCACTTATATAATGGAATTGGTATTATTCAAATCAAGGTTAGTTTTAATCCAAAATAAGGGCATGAAAAATGAGAATCTAATCGCTTTGCATGCCAAACTTATCCTGAATAATGATACTGCTTACTATCAGGTTCATCACTGAATCCGCAATGTTCTTACGCTCAGGGGTCAGTTCATCTAGATGATCAAAATAATCAATGGTTTTTTTCTGATTAAAAAAAGGGACCTCCCCTGCCATCTTGCTGTGCAAAATATCCATCATGTATTCATTTAATTTTTCATTGCGCTTGTCTTGAACTGGCGGAGCTAAAAAGGGATGTTTTTGCCTGACATACATTTCATCGGTTAACTCAGGCTTCATTGATTCCCTGAGAACATATTTCTCCTTCATTCCACGTATTTTATATTTCTCTGGCAGTGATATCACATACTCGGCCAGCTTGTGATCTAAAAAAGGTAAACGCCCTTCAATTGAATGAGCCATTTCCACTCGATCACCTAATAAAGTTAACATGTAGTGAGGCAAACTAGACTTTGTCCAAGTATACAAGCTCTTATGGAGAGGAGAAGCACCTCGCAATGCATCTATAGATAAATGATTCAATAATATATTAGAAGGTAACCTATAGGTACAATACTGAGCATAATCAGAAGAAAACAGACTCTGCACCTCTCGTCCAATCACATTCAACCCCACCATCCAGTTCGGTACATGCCCTAATACATTTTGCACTAAGCTTAAACTGTTTACTTTTTGCGTAGAGACTAATAACCCTTGAGAAACCTGATTTGCAGCCTTTAACTCTTCGAGGATCTCATTTTGTTCATCTAAAGGTAAATGAGATAAATAATTAGCAATGTAATCCTGACGAAAATGTGCATAACCCGCTAAAATCTCATCAGCCCCTTCCCCAGTTAACACAACTTTAAACCCTTGTTCTCTCACAACTCTGCTTAACAGATATTTAGCAACAAAATGGCTGTTCACCGCACACTTTTCGGCTTTAAAAATGGCATCCTCATAATAGGCTGCTATTAGCTCTCCAGATATATTAACAGAATGATAATGACTGCCCGCATACTCGGCCATCGCTTTGGCAAAAAGCGCTTCATCATAAACAGGATTATCGAAAGACAGAGTAAATGCAGTCACTTTATCAGTCATTAACTTTTGAGCAGCACCTAATATCGAACAGGAATCAATACCACCACTTAAATAACAGGCAACAGGGACATCAGCCTTTAACCTAAGTCGAACAGCCTGATAAAATTGTTCTCTAAAACCAGCTATGACTTCTTCATCATCAAAGGATTGTTGTGCCTGCAGCGCTTCATTAGGGTAGTGTAAATCCCAATACATTTGAGACGTCATTTGATGTTCATCAGCATACTTTAATAAATAATGACCTGGGGATACCTCGTATATATGCTTAAACAAGCAAGCATTAGGTAAGTGCTGATTACTCACATCCTGCAAAAAGGCGCTTTTATCCCAAACCATAGGGACACCAAGCGCTTTGAGTGCTTTAACTTCAGACGCCAAATACAGCGTATTATTTTTATGGTAATAGAATAAAGGCTTAATACCGAAACGATCTCTAGCAGCAAACACTTGTTGTAAGTTTTCATCCCAAAGCACAAAAGAAAACTCACCTCTTAAGTATTCCAAACAATTCACACCATAATGCTGATATAAATAAAGCAAAATTTCACTATCGGACTGGGTTTTAAAGTGATATCCCAGTGCTGTTAAGTCATCTCGAATCGAAACATAATCATAAAACTCGCCATTGACGACACAATGAATTAAACCATCAGGTGTTGAAAGTGGTTGGCTCCCCCCTTTGATATCAATAATACTTAAGCGCGTATGCCCTAGCCACACCTTTTTATCTTGGCTTGCCCAAATAGCCGAATCATCAGGACCTCTGTGTTTAATCTCTTCTAACGCACCTGTAATGACATGCTGGGAAATACAAGCATTAGGTGAAAAAGCAGCAATAAATCCACACATAATGATTCCAAAATACACTTAACTCGATATAAAGAGTTTAGTTCAACCGACTATGTTTGATACGATTACACATAAACAAACATCTCAACAACATGAGATGAAAACTTAATTGCTAGGTACTATCACAGTGGAATTAATCAACATCGATTGTCTCGGTAAACCCCTGAGGCTGGAAGGATCTATGGCTGGTTGGCAACAACTTTTTTGGGGAGATACCTTAGTGTCTGTCATTGATGCCAGTAGCAATAACGAAGGTCAAAAAACACATACCTTTGAGCTATCGGTACAGCATAAACAAACTCAATCTGATGAAGCTCAGCCAATACAGCAAATTCAAATCAAACTTGAAACGGATTTAAAGTGGCAACCTTTCTCTATTAAATATCGATTATTTAAAAATGAAGTCTTACTCTGTGAAGGCTTTCGTGATACCAAAGATATTGAACGCCAAGTTCCCATTAAACCCGTTAAAACCAAGAAACCATTTAGCCTCATAGGGCTGGTATCATTAGGCTTTAAACTGCTTAAAAGCGCAAAAGTCATCAAAGTCGTGCTAGCTGGAGCCAGTGTGGCCGCTTATTCTTGGCTATTTTCATTTCACTTCGCGTTAGCACTCATCGCTTGCTTGGTCTTTCATGAATATGGCCATATTCGAGCGATGAAATATTTTGGCATGAAAACTAAGGGCATTTACCTTATTCCCTTTATGGGTGGGCTGGCCCTCAGTGATGAAAAAATCAATACTCGCTGGCAAGATGTAGTGATCTCTATCATGGGGCCCACATTTGGATTATTCATGTCCATCCTCTCGTTACTCCTTTATTGGGTAACGGGTCACATTTTCTTTGCCGGACTTACCGCCTTTAACGCCTTACTAAACCTGTTTAATTTATTACCTATTTTACCATTAGATGGCGGCCATATTTTAAAAAGCATCAGCTTTTCAATGAATAGCGTGGCAGGCCTGATAGCTTGTGCCTTAGGCGCTGCCATAGGTATTTATATCAGCTATACACTCGGATTAGCATTACTGGGCTTTTTACTACTCATCGGCAGCGCTGAAATCATGTTTGAATGGAAAACCCGTCACCAAAGTCATTTATTGCCCCTCGATAGGTATGGGCAAATTTTCTCAACCCTTTGGTATTTCATCACAGTGGGCTTACTGATCGCTATTATTTGGTACTTTGCTGGTACAGGTGACAGCATCTTGGGACTACCACTGAAAATATTGCAAAGCTGACGTAACCATATTGACCCATTGACTTAAGCCCTTGTTGTCAAGTCTTTATTGTTAAGGCTTAAGTCAATAAAAAAAGATAACTTCATGATTGTTTAACACTATAAAATTTCAGCAATAAATTATTTTCAAATAAAAAGCGATAACACTCAGTTTGGCCAAAAGAACATCACACCCAAATACAATCTCCATCACACCAATGAGTTTTAAACACGATATATTCAAATGGCTCAGCATACGGGTTATCTGCACTGTGAATAGCCTTAGGATGACAAGTTAATGTATCCCCTTTGATTAAATGAAACAACTGACCATCAATTACCATAGTGCCTGCACCAGATGTGATATGAAACACTTCCAGCGTTGATTGATGATAATGCGCCGCCACCGCAGTATGAGGCTCAATCACTAATAATTAAATTCACTCCCCAGCAACTAACAAGTCTGCCTCACCGGATAACAACACACTCTTTTTATAGCCCGCCATATTCAACCATCAGTTCTCACTCACAGGAAAATATGCCATCTTTAATTCGCTTTTCTTCAAATAAATTTGAAATATCATTTCAGTTTAGTTGAAACATCAGAATGATACTTTATTAGCGATTAAATTAATCAATATCATAGCGAAAAGTCATACTAAAACTCATCTTGTATCTATCAACTCATTATCATTTTGTCATTTTGTCATTTTGTCATTTTGTCATTTTGTCATTTTGTCATTTTGTCATTTTGTCATTTTGTCATT
>NZ_CANLZC010000077.1 GCF_947495455.1 uncultured Shewanella sp.
CTTTGATTCAGCTCATGATAAGTCAGTTCTTCCCCTTCAAACACAAGGGCAACATTATTCGGTGTCTTTTCGACTTGTTCTTCAAACAACTGCTGCAGCGTTTTATCTTGCGGGTAAGGCGTGTCAGTTTGATTCCATTCATGCAGCAAGGTGTGGCGTTCATCATTCGATAATAATGAAACCTCGCCTAATCTTTGCTCAGGCTCCAGTATGGCCAATAACGCTCTTTGATACTTATTCGCAAAGTCCACTATTCGATTTTCTTCAAACAAGCTCAACGCGTAATTCCACTGAAGAGATAATGCTTGATCCCCATCATCGATAAACAGACTCAAATCATATTTCGCGGGTGAAAATAACGCCTCACCAGACAAGGCAACCTCTTCAAACAATCGGCTTTCACTTTTAACTCTCGCACTAAAACTTTGCACGCTAAACATCACCTGAAAAATAGGATGCCGTGACAGGTCACGCTCACCCCCCAGCTCATTCACCAATTTATCAAACGGTAAATCTTGATGAATTCTTGCACCTTGCACACATTCATCCACTTGAGCGATTAAATCTGAACAAGTTAAATGGGGAGACACTTGTGTTCGTAGTGCCAGCGAGTTAACAAAAAAGCCAATTAGCGATTGTGTTTGCGCCAGATGCCGATTATCCGACGGTACCCCGATAATAATATCTTGCTGATTGCTAAGTTGGCTCAAGGTTAAGTAAAACGCACTGAGCATCACAGTAAATAAAGTCGTATTTTGCGCTCGTGCCAGCGCTCTTAAATCATTCGATATAGACACCGCTAACACTTGCTCATAATCAGCCCCGCAATAATCCACTTGTGTCGGTCGAGTCTTGTCGGTCGGTAAACTCAAGGGTTCAATATCGGCTAGCTGAGCGCGCCAATAATTGAGCTGCCCTTCCAGCACCTCACCTTGTAAATAATCACGTTGCCATATAGCAAAATCGGAATAACTAATCGATAATTCAGGTAAACTCGGCTCAATGCCAGCATCAAGTGCTTGGTAACAGACCATCAATTCATCAATAAAAATCTCCGTTGACCAACCATCAAAAGCAATGTGATGCCACATCAATAACAAATAACGGCTGTCATTCACATCATATCGACATAAACGCAGTGGCGCTTGCTCACTTAAATTAAATGGCGTTTGAATTTCAAGCCTGACACTCTGCTCAAATTCAGTTTTAGACACGCATTGTTGCACTTGATATTTAAGAGCACTCTGTCTGACTTGGGTATAACCTTCACCCGACTCAGTTTCTAAATACACACTGTTCAGCACTGGGTGGCGTAAAGCAACTCGATTAATCGCTACTAACAATAATTCAGCATTAGTTGTCGGCTGTAACTGCACCAAATAAGGCATATGGTACGTATCACTGCCCACCTCGAAACGCTCAATAAACCATAAACGTTCTTGTGCGAAAGACAATCTCTGTTGCGTATTATTCCCACTTTTAGGGATCACCATAGGCTGATGCTTGTCTAAGTAAACGACTAAATGAGCCGCTAACAGTGCAATGGTTGAATACTTAAATAATTCAGCCAGTGGAATATCAATATTCGCCTGTTCTCTCACTATCGCATTTAACCGTATTGCGCTAATTGAATCCCCACCGATACGAAAGAAGTTATCATGAATACCCACTTGTTCAAGGCCTAGTACATCTTGCCAAATGTGACACAGTTGTTGCTCAAGCTCATTTCGAGGTGGTGTGTAATTGCCTGTATCAATCAACATAGGCTCAGGTAGGGCTTTTTTATCTAACTTACCGTTAATTGTTAAAGGGACTTCATCAATGACAGTAAAACTGGTCGGTAGCATATACTCAGGTACACACGCTGCTAAGCTTTGCTTGACTCCTTCAATATCCAATGATAATTCGGTTTCTGCAAGGTGACGGGATAATGAATGGCGGTCATTTTTATAATGCATCGAATCTACTGCCTGTTCAGGCACAATGTAAGCAGCAAGAAAATGACTGTTATCTGTCTTATAATCAATCACTACCGCTTGTTTTATGCCACCCAATCTTTCTAATGCGGCTTGTATTTCACCTAGCTCTATACGGTGACCACGGATTTTAACTTGTTCGTCATTACGGCCTAAATATTCTAGATTACCATCTGGCAAGTACCTCACTAAATCGCCCGTTTTATACAAACGGGTATAGCCTTTTTCTATGTCTTTTTCAGTGGCGAAGGGATTTTCGATAAAACGCTCTACGGTTAACTCGGGACGGTTTAAATACCCCCTAGATAATCCGGCACCACCAATATAAAGTTCACCCATAACCCCGATAGGAAGAATTTTTAGACCATCAAGCACATAACTCTTTACATTAACGATAGCCTTACCAATTGGAAGTATCATTCTATCCTTATCGCCTAAACATCTAAACTGATGGCTTGCAATCGTAATTTCAGTCGGCCCATATTCATTAATTAATTTATCAGCTAATTTTCGTACCAAAAATAGTGGGGTAGGCTCCCCCGCTGAAACAATACGCCGCAATATTTGACAATCATCAAGCGCTAGAGCATGAATCAAACTCGCTGTTGCAACAATATGAGTCACTGCATGATCCTTTATTGCAACCTTTAGTGCCTCTGCATTATTTTTATCTTGTTCATTTATTACAACCAATTTAGCACTCGAAAACAGCGCTAAAAATATCTGCTCTACCGATGTATCAAAAACATAATTTGCTAAAAATAGAATCGACTCATTATCAGTCAATGGATAGTAAGTTATATTGTGATATATTAAATTTACCAATGAACTATGCTCAACCATGACCCCTTTTGGCTGGCCTGTAGTGCCTGAAGTGTAAATCACATAGGCTAAATCTGTCGCTTGGTTCACCAAGGTTAAATTGTCTGTGGTTTGCAACGATAAAATTTCATCATTCACGACTAACTGTTCACACTCGACAACATTGTCATTCAACCAGTCACTTAATCGGCTAACATAGTGCGACTGGGTTATCACAAAGGGCACGTTAGTGTCTTTAAGCATAAACACAGTACGTTTTTGAGGGTATTCTGGTGCTATGGGCACGTAGGCGCCGCCTGCTTTCAGTACCGCTAAAATGCTGATGATCATTTCTAAACTGCGGTCGACATATAAGGCAATTAAAGTGTCTGGCCGTAACTTATGTTGGAATTTAACTTGATACTGACTGCGTATATGACGAGCCAGCTGATTGGCGCTTTGATTCAGTTCAAGATAAGTCAGTTCTGCCCCTTCAAACACAAGAGCAACATTATTCGGTGTTTTTTCGACTTGCTCTTCAAATAACTGCTGTAGCGTTTTATCACTTGGATAGTTTGTCTCTGTTTTATTCCACTCATGCAGCAAAATATGACGTTCCTCATTTGAAATCGTATTTAATCGACTAATAGGATGTTCACTTTCTTTTATTCCCTCAGAAATAAAATGTATGAGAGTTTGTGATAATCGTTCAATTTCACTGTGTTCAAAATGAGAATTTAAATAATTGATCCTTAGTAATAAATTATCTTTATCCGTAAAATCAATCAAACGGATCTCTAAGGGGATGTGACTTTCTTTAGGGCTTAAGTGAACAATTTCGCCAATATCAAACTCCCTGTCCTCATAGCTGTACAACTCATAATTTAAACTAATATCACTGGTTAACACTTGGCTATGATGGTCTAATCTTGACAGGTGACTTTGCGGAAATTGGCTGTACCGAATGGCTCGTTTAAATGTTTTATTCGACTCTGATAACAATGTATCAAATGACCAATTCTCATCAAGATGTAATGCAAGCATGACAGCATCGGAATGCATACCAATCACTCTCATGGCCTGCTGCCCACGTCGGCCATGTAAAGGCGTACTGATAATCACCTCTTGAAGGGAGAGATAACGAGAAAAATACAGGGCTGCCGTCCCCAACAAAACGGTTAAAACACTTAAGTTGGATTGACGACAAAAATCCCTTAATTGATAACTTAATTGGGTGGATAAGGCTATATTGTGATAGCCACTACCGTGTTTTTTATAATATTGAGGTAAATAGGTGGGCGTTTTATTTTTTAAAAATGCTTGCCAGTACGCTTTGTCCCTTTGATAACGATTTGATTGCAAATATGCATGTGACTTCTTAACTTCAACTTCATATTGAGGTAAATAATGAATAAAATGGGGGGACTGATTAATAAGAATTTTTGAATAAATATAATTTAACTGTTCATAAATTCGATAAACGCCAATACCGTCCACAAATAAATGATGAAAACGTGAAAAAAGATAATATTTTTTGGCACTCAGTTTCAAAACGGCTAACTGATACCGCTCACCTCTTTCTAAATGAAAGGCTTTTCCATATTGCCTAACCATCCATTGATTGGCTTTTTTAAAAGGATTATGTTTATTTGAAAAGTCAATAAAGGCTATATTTCCAACCTTACTGCCTTTAGGTAGCACTCTCTGCAGAGGAGCACCATCACCTTGTTGCACCAATTCAAGTCTTAAAGCATCGGCATGATCAATTAATAGCTGCCAAGCCTGCTGCAATTTCGGTAAGTCATACGCTTTATGAACCTCGGAGTAACACCCAATATTGTACATAGGACTAGTAGGTGAAATAACCTGTTCAAAGTAAACATTTTCTTGTGCACAATGGAAGGGGAAAAGCGGCAAAGAGGAATTAAGATCTGATATATTGGACATTGAAGCAGCACCTTCTAGTACTGATAAACCTTCATCAAGCACCACTTTGTTATTCTTTATCGATAAAAAAGTGGTTATACAGTTTATCCGTAAACAACTTCTACTTTGACGTTAACCCATTAACATTCAAGTAGGCTCAATATAATCATAGACTAAAGTGTTAATTGCTGCACATCAGCAGAGTCCCTATAATAGCCGACCCTTAATACACTTGAGCCTGTCTTCCCCAAGCGAAATGACCCTTTTTCACTTAGCATTGTGGAATGAAAAAGGCATGTTAACGACCTTTATTTATCATTATTTTGGAGCATACTCTTGCAACAATCATTCGCAAACCCCGCACCTCTCGGACTCATGGGTTTTGGCATGACCACCGTTTTACTCAACATTCATAACGCCGGATTTTTTCCCATTAGCGCCATGATCTTAGCAATGGGCCTGTGTTACGGGGGACTGGCACAAATCATTGCAGGAATAATGGAATACCGCCGCAACAATACCTTTGGTATGACGGCCTTTATTTCTTATGGACTCTTTTGGTGGAGTTTAGTCCTGCTACTGATTATGCCTAAAATGGAAATAGCAGAAGCGACACCTGCAGCCTACATGGGGTGTTATTTATTCATGTGGGGGCTCTTTACTCTGTTTATGACACTAGGCACATTACAATATAACCGCGTGAAACAAGCTATTTTTGCGGGTCTCACTTTGCTCTTTTTCTTATTGGCCCTTAGAGACTTCACCCAAAATACCCTCATCGGCATGATTGCAGCCTATGAAGGTATCATAGTCGGCGCATTAGCCATCTACTTAGCCATGGCACAAGTGCTTGAAGAACAATTTGGACGCACCGTTTTGCCCATAGGTGAAAAGCACTTAAAAGCCGTTTAAAGCCGTTAAAAATGAAAACGAGCAGCATAAACATGCTGCTCGTTTTCATTTTTCCAATAACAAGCTCCTTAGTTCACACAAGCGGCATTAGTAAAGAAGTATTTCACCTCATAATCGCTGCAATCTTCTGTTGCACAAAAGAAACGATAATTAGTACCAATATCACCTATGTGCATACTCTCCCCTGTAAGTGAATAATCCAATTTCGTTTCTGCTACTCTACCCACAATCCCCGCCACATCACTCACATTGCATTGACTACTGATATTCCCTGCGGCTTTTTGCTCATTAAAGCTTTCATAATCAATACCACCAGAAGTAGGATCATCATTATTAAGCCAATCAGTGGCATAAAAACCTGGATTGACTAAGGCATTTGATAATTTATGCACACCTAAAGCATTAATCTCGTCATCATGTCGGCCATGAAAAGCAAAAAGCTGCTGCGAAGACGTCGAAGAATAAGTGGTACAAGCCCCTTGTGACGTTCCACCATTAATCGATGCACCAGTACTGGAGGTCAATTTCACATAGTAAACACTGCCAGCACTGTATTTTTCATCATCTTGACAAATTTTAATGTCAGCTAAATACTCACCCTGTTGAGTATCAAAACTCAATACCTCACCCATTGAGCCGCCATCACCGTCACCGTATTCAATACAAAGGGTATCGCCACTGACCGTCATATGACTTATAGGTTGGTTAAATTCATAACAAGCTTTTAATCCATCAATACGGCTACCTGAGCGAATTTGCACTGAGGTTAAATTCATGGTGCCGCTGCCCAGCAATTTACGCTTCACTAAATCGATAGAGTCAAATGCATCACCACCGCTACCACCCACGGCCTCTTTTTTAATATAACCTGCATCAAAGTCACCTGTTTGACCCGCAAGCCAAAAATCATCAAACACTTGATGATAATTCACCCATAGGCTTGCGCTTATTTTAGCAGTCAGCGCCGCATTTTCTAACGCATTAAACGGCATGCCAAAATGATACCCTTGCGCTTCACAAATACTCGCCCCTTCAGACCAAGTGCCTTTCCCATCACTCACATGCCATTGCCTATCATCATCCACACAGGCAAAGGCTTGCTCTGCGTCACAATCATTTTCAACAACTTGCCCGCTTACCTTGATAACCGCGCAAGTATTATCACTTGAAAGTGAGTCATCACTCCAAGACCAAATATAATCTTCAATTTGCGGCGCCTTAGACGCACCAATGGAAGTCCCATTGGCCTCCACTAAGGCCAGCTCTAACAAGTTATATCCCGCTTGGGCTTTTTCTTGAACCGTATCACCATAAATTTTAATGTCATCTTTACTGTATTCCGTGGTCGCATCTAACGCAACGCTGAAATTACCATTGGCATAATGCGTCGCTGCACTTGAAGTGCCATCAGCATCAGGCGTTAATTGACTGCCGTTTTGCGCTATAGGCTCATTAGCGGTTAAATTGCCAAAAGCATCCATTTCATCCACACCAATCCAGACATTGCGCCGATATTTACTGGTATTAGACTCATCATGATAATCACATAAATTATTATCACCTGTGTGAGGATAATCTCTAGGTACTTGCGTGAACAAAATAATATTCCTTCCCGCATCTAATACATCTTGTTTCGTCAAGGTCTGCACAGGCAAAGAAGCGCAATCATCATCGCCATAACCCCAATCACTGGGCTTAAACACATAATCCCCTAAGCGACTTTCTATTTTTTCTCCCACCTTATTTCTAAAGTTTTGATGATAATCAGAGTCATAAGCCTCAAATTTAACCAAAATGACTTCGTCTTTGTTGTCCTTTAAAAAGTCCGTTATCTCATCAAAACCATCCCCTAAAGTTGCAGCAGTACCAAACATATACAAACAAAATGTCGCCTCTTCAAGACCCATATGACATAAATGAGGAGTCGAACTAATGGTTGAAGCGGGATACACATCATATTCCACCAGCCGTATGCCTCTGTGAAATAATTTCTCGGGTGCATACCACTGATTCACATCAGTATACACGCCTTGATCCCACTGATAAGATGCATAGGCATTATGCGCTCCCGCCCATAATGTTTTCGACAGTGGAGCCTGAGTATCTATTTGCCCTTGTAAATCTAACCGATCGACTTTGACATCACCTGAGTCTATTTCTGCATACGCCATCATAGATAGCGACGCCCCCAAAAATAACCCCGAAATTGAGTTTCTTATTGTTATCATGATTTATTCCCTGTTATTCTCTGAAATCAGATTTAACTTATTTATTATTATGTTTTTATTGAATGCCCTTTATATTAAACCTTAAGGTTTAATCATATTGTGACTTCATATCATCACCAGAAAAGGCTCATTACTCAAATAATAAAAATATGAGTAATAGTGAATAACCTACAGAATTAAAAATCATTTACCATTAATCTTTACTCTACTTTACATTTTACTCACTAAAAAATGGTAATAAATTAAAACACCAAATAGAGAGATATATTAACCATAATAATACCCACAAAATAAAAATCTAAATTAACAGACTCAAACTTGTTAATATGAGTGATGCAATAAAAATAGCCAATAAAAACACTGATTTTTATTGGCTATAGTCTTAATCAATTATTTTTTCATCATCATTCTGCTTTAAGTAAAATAAAACTGGCAGCTGCCAGTATGAGGTTCCGTCTCTCTTGCCATGGCAATCGTCCATTCGATATTAGAGGATCCCTTAACAATAGAGCTCATGTGATACTGTTTGAATCAGCCACCAATACAAACAGCAGCCTTAATAACCAACAAGATAGCGCAACTCAAGGCTTTTTCTGGGATTCATAATCAAATTGTCGTCAGTGAGAATATTAAACGACCCATGAAATACCGCAGTATAGGCATTATCAGGCTCAAGAGAGTCATATTGTTTAAATATCAAACATTCATTAGATTGCATTAAGGGATAATAACACCATTGATGTGCTGGATTGTATTTTAATGTCATCCCCTCGGCTGTTTCATTAAACTTAAAATTTCTAACAATATCTTTATTATCGAGATGATTTATACTGCATAACCCCAAATTATTATTGGTCAATTGCGTCAGAGGTATCCAAACATTAAAAAGTCCCCAACGAGAGAAACCTTTCATAAATTTTGCAATATCATGATGATCGATACTGGAATTGTTGACAAAAATAGGATCGGGTGCCGTCGTTAAGGTTTTTAGGCGCTGTAACCCCCAATCGGCATGAATAAAGCTACCCGGTGCACGGATCTCAGAATGTGAAGGTAACCCAGTGTCTTTTTTATGTTCATGCCTGACCACAGCACCTAATAACAAACCCTGTTCAGCCGATAGGGTATCAATCAAGATAGTTTCAAATGACTTCACCATATCAGGGGTTAAGTCATCAATACTCGATACAGAAACGTCAATGTTTGATGATAATAAACAGAAACCTTGTTTTTCAATACTGGCGGGGACAGAGAACTGGCGAGCATTATGCATATCTACCACATGATGTTGGCCAGTCTCATAATGCCCAAAGACGATTTTATCACTGGGATCAGGGTAATTTAATACCACGTTAATTTTGTCTTTGGTTATTTGATCATAAAACTGTGCAGTATTAGAGGCCATGGTTTACTTCCTATATGAGCGAACCTGAGCTTATAGTATACTAAATGTTAACCCTCGATGAATAATAAATATACGTTAATCTTGCTAAAGAAACGCTACACCGCCTTTGTGACACCTCATGGCGTTGACATTAATACTCACCCGCACAAGATAACGCTATAATTACTTAAAAAATATAAACAAAAATAATCGCAACACCAGTCAGCGCTTTAGCATTAAAGGTGTAAAAAACGAATGTAATAGAGTGTAATATTTTTCAATCATTTTATAGCTATCCTTATCTCATTAAGTGACTACTTAACACATATATTCATTGTTAAAAGTCACTCGACTTATTGATAACTAAAAAGGAAAATAGAATGAATACAGTGAGTGGAATAGTCAGTATCAATGGAGAAATATCAAAAGGAAAAGGTTTTGATATCAAAATAGGTCAAAAAAATGATCAATGGACCACCTTTAATTTAAGTTTAACTGAAGGTGAAAATATAGAAGACTACGCTGTTGTATGCCAACAAGGCCCTATGAGTGGTGGAGGCCCATTAGTAACAGGATTAAGAGGAGTTAATCTATTAGAGGTGACGACATGGACTCAAGGTGTTAATCCCGTTTTACCTGCATTTAATTTCATCGCAATTAAGGACATTGATTAAAATGAGTGGCTTATTAATAAACCTGAATTCGGGATAAGCAGCGCCGCTTAATAGCACTATTTTTGCCCCTATCTGTGTTGTGCTTTCTACTAATAGCCCGCTATTAGATACGAAATCACGCCTTGATATCGACAAAAATTGAAGTATTAAGCCAAGTTCGAAAATAAAGAATGACCCAATTTCATTCAATTTTTTAATATTAAATGGGTTACCTTACATTTTTGACACTCATTATCCCGAGTTCAGGTTAATAAAGGAATGATGCGTGCCTGCGGCCACAATCCACCCGCCATGCCTATTGGGTCTGGTGTTAGGTATTGGCAGCTGTCAGAACCGTAATAGCGATGGCGATTATAATACAATCCCGTTTCAGAATCATACACTTGACCTTGGTAGCGTAAGTCACACGAAACAGGATCATTGGCCGCTTGTTCCAAATATTGACGTTCAGATAAACGGCTATTTGATACTGAGTTAAACTCGCCCCATAGTTGTTACTTACAAACGTGAATCAAAGCCAGCCATTATTAATCAGTAACATACTGAGATTTTAGCCTGAATCAAAGCCAGCCATTATTAATCAGTAACATACTGAGATTTTAGCCCAAAATCAACGTTCAACATTTATCAAATCATAACCTGACGATTTTTAACCTACATGCCTGCTGTTGATCTTGAAAAAATAACCGATATAAGCAAAATGAGTGAGTTTTGAAGTGTAAAGTACCGACTCAGTTGACCTTTTATAATATGAGACTGAGGTTCCTCGTCCTAACGCTTAAGATATTAAAATAAGCTGCGCGCTAGCCTATAGGCATATACTGGCAACATTTTGCAAAATGCCGTCGTCGTTTATCTAAGTGATCACAATAACGACTGAGTTCTTGCAAGGTACCGACAGGGCCATGAAACAATGCACCAAACTCTGTGATAATTTTTAGCCAATTCTCAGCGGGTATATTAACTCTATTCAATATCTGCGCTGCATTGGCAGATATTGAACCCCGCTTGTCATTGCGGAGCACTCTGCCTGTTTCATCAACGAGTTCCAGATAATCTTTCAATGCAAAAGTAACACCTTTGGGTTGATGTTGACGCTCATTGCCAATAAAAGGGAGAAGCTGTTTAGGCTGCTTACCCGTTAATGCCGCTTCAATACGTAATTTGAGGCTAGTGTGATCTGATCGCTCTGGCGTACTCGCCATCTTTGCACGAATGGGATTCAATTCAACATAAGCCATACAAGCTAATAGTGCCGCTTCATCGAGTAAAGCTTGGCTTTTAAAACGTCCTTCCCAAAAGTGACCCGTGCAGTTATCTTCCATATTCGCTTGTCTTGCTATCGGCTCATTTAGACACCGCATAAACCAGCTAATATCACTCAGCCGTGAACGGTAAATCGCAATTTGATGTTTTAACTGAGTCACTTGATGTGCTTCAATCACGTCACCTTTAGCAAATTGGCGAGTAATTTGAGTACCATTAAATAATTTATGCCACTGCTCAACCACTTCTCTATCTGACCAACTATTGGCTTTATTGACATCAATATGAAGCACAACATGCAAGTGATTACTCATCACGGCATAAGCCGCGACATCAATAGCAAAAACCTCGGTTAACTTAAGAAGTTGAGACTCAACCCAGCCTCGACGATGATCATAGTTTTTCCCCGTATACTTGTCATCACCACACAAATAGGCACGCCGCACCACACGACTACAGCAATGATAATAGGGAGTGTCTTCAATGCTAATCAGGCTTCTTCTTGGACGTGGCATAACAACCTCCAACATCGACTAGTTCATAAAGCTTAGTTGGAGGGGTTAGAACATACCATTAATGATGGCTGTCCATATAATAATAGGAGGGGTTAGAACATACCATTAATGATGGCTGTCCATATAATAATAAATTATCGCCGTCCCAGAGATACTGGATTTTCTCAGGTTGATTAGCTCGTTTATTGTCAGCTTCTCGGCTCTGCTGCTTACCCTCCTGTTTTATTTTAGCCACACGCCTACCGAAAGCGTCATACTGATAGAACCAGATATCGCCGTTGGGCACTATTGCGCGAATGAGTCTGTCTTCTTCGTCCCATTCAAATTTTGTCACTTGGGGCCGAAAGCCCTTTTTATCAGTGACTTTTTCAAACACGCGGCCGCAGACATCGTAATGGTAAGTGTGAGGGCCGATGCGCTCGACGCGGCCGCCTTTTTGGTACTTAAGCTGTTTTTCTAGCCGTTTAGCGGCGAAATCAATAATATTACTTTTGGGTCTGGCCAATGGATTGGCCACTTTCACTTGCGCAGCATAATTGCTGGCATGCGCACTGGCATTAGACAGGTCAAGCTGACTGATGGCGGTAAGGTTTTGCACTTCGTCGTAATCAAACTGCTTGATCTCTTGACCTTTAAGAACCGCTGAGGGCTCTTTACTGGCTGAGGACTCTCCATACGCTGAGGGCTCTCCATACGCTGAGGGCTCTCCATACGCTGAAGGCTCTGCTTTATCATTTATCCAAGGTTGAACTTGCTTTTGATGCGTGATTTGGCCATTAGCGTTATGCTTAAACTGGCTTAGGCCCCAATGAGATTCATCGATTTCGGTAATGCGCGCCAACGCATCGTACTGATAGCTTCGCTGCAGCGCTTGAAAAGAATCAGGTCGAATGGGCCCTTTTAGATCGGCACGGCTACTTAAGGTGTCATTTGTACTGTGCTTATGCTGACAGCCGATGAGTTGCTGACTGAGTAAATCGCCGCCTAGGCTCCACTCTTGGGCTAAATCAAAGCCTTGACCATTGGAGCGAAACGTCTCTAACCCTTGACTGTTACGGGCAAATTGCAGCGCTTGATGTTCGCTAATTTGCACGCCTGTTAGCAAACCTTGCTGATAATCGAACTACACTTGGTAGGGGCTGGCTGTAGCTAAGGGCCGCTCAGGGCTGTTTGTTAAAAGCCGCTCAGGGCTGTCGTTTTCTAAGGGTCGCTCTAAACTATTAATAGCGACACGCTCACCCGCGGCATCGTATTCACTGTTAAGAGCTTGACCGTTAATAGTTTCTTTAATGCGGCGACCGCTTAAATCATATTCATATTCCACCACCACCTTATTCGCTGAGCCACCATCAGGAGTCGATACAGTTTTACGGCGACTGTCATCCACTGTGGCCTTGATAAGCTGGGACGCGGCGTCGTATTCAAAATAGGTATTGGACGCCACAATATAACGCGGTTTTTCAACTGTTTCTTGACCATTATGCCCAGCGCTAGGCTGTTTGGCGGACGATGGTTTATCGTTTAGCGGCTTTGCCAAAGCAAAGGCTTGTTTTTGAATGAGGCGGCCAAGATTGTCGTAATAAAATCGCAACTGCGCGCCATCGGGCGTAGTACGCTTCGCCACACGGCCAAGTTCATCGTAGGCAAATTGGGTTTTGCGGCCATCAAAGTGGCGCTCCTCAATAATTTGCCCCGCTTCGTTGTATTGTTGATATCGAGAGCACCATTGATCTTATTGAGTGCTAAAACATCACTAATTCACCTACAATGAGCATTTAACGCTGATTTCACTATGGGTGGCTTCGTTGTTGACATGACTATTTTAAATTAAATCAAAAACGGGTATTTTTTGAAGCCGCAAAGATCCAACAGGAAACTCACCATCTAGATACGCTTTTAACAAAGATGCAACCCAAGGGTCAGAGGAAGAGATTAATATTGATTTTGATATAAGCTCAAAATCATCACAAACATATTCCGATACTTCACCTCCGCCAATACTTTGACTTGTAGTTTTAAAAGTTTTCTCTCTAATCACATCAATTAGATCTAGAACATCCTGATCAAATTTTTGTAACTGAAATTTTGATTCCATCTGTGAGTTTGCCAAAACCCAATCACTATCAAACGGATCATCATCCCTTTTGTCCAAGGCTTCATCAAGATCTATATTATTAAAATTTCTGGAGCTAATGACATCACCATGATCAATTTTTTTGATTAGCGTAATAAGCTTTTTTTTCATAATTTCCCACTCTTTTTCAGATACTTTTCTATAGTACTAACCGCTTCTTTCGGGGTCAAATTTTCACCTAAATTATGTGTTCCATTGGGTGATCTGACATCCACTTTAATATCATCCAATCCTTCGTAAGCTGTCTTATAAGAATCCATAAGCTCTTGATCAGTTCCGATGAAATCTCCTTGTCTAGGGCCTATAACATCCCTTTCTGCATTATGAAGTCTCCAATGATCATGTCCCGGATCATCACCTTTAAAATGTAATGTAGGGCGAGTCTTATTTGATCTGGATACTTCAAAAGGCCTGTTTTTACTTTTTCTTACTGCTGGAACATGATGACCTGATTCTCCAACATTAATGCGCTTTTTCTCGCTCATTTCCTTATGAGCCTCAACCTTAGCCAGCCCCAAAGGATCCACCCATTCCATCGGGTTGTGAACATAAGCACTGGGTCTAAGGCCCCCCGCCATGCCGATGGGATCGGGCGTTAGGTACTGGCAGCTATCGGGATCATAATAGCGGTGCCTGTTATAGTAAAGATTTGTTTCAACATCAAAAATCTGGCCTTGATAACGCAAGTCGCAGTTAACGGGATCATTTGCGGCTTGCTCTAAGTATTGTCTCTCTGGCAGGCCGCTGTTTGATACTGAGTTGAACTCACCCCACAACTGTTGCTTACCCCGCCATTCTACATGTCCGTCCTCGGAGCATAACTCTCTAGGCGATCCTGCATGGTCGTTGATAATGTAGTGCAGCTGCGGCGCTAGCTCAGCCTGAGAATTGTGAGTCTCCTTTATGACCCGCTGAGCTAATGGACGAAACGAGTCAACCTCATAGATCCACTGCGTGGTATCGTACAGGGTACCATCGGCATAGCGACGCTGCTGTTCGATGAGATTATCACCGTCCCAGAGATAATGAACATGACAGGCTTTGGCGCTTTGCTTTTCTGTTTGGCCACTCGCTTGTTTAATCTTGCTGACTCTTCGACCGAAAGCGTCATACTGATAGAACCAGATATCGCCGTTGGGCACTATTGCGCGAATGAGCCTGTCTTCTTCGTCCCATTCAAATTTTGTCACTTGGGGCCGAAAGCCCTTTTTATCAGTGACTTTTTCAAACACGCGGCCACAGACATCGTAATGGTAAGTGTGAGGGCCAATGCGCTCGACGCGGCCGCCTTTTTGGTACTTAAGCTGTTTTTCTAGCCGCTTAGCGGCAAAATCAATAATATTGCCTTTGGGATTTGCCAATGGATTGGCCGCTTTCACTTGCGCAGCATAATTGCTGGCATGAGCACTGGCATTAGACAGGTCAAGCTGACTGATGGCGGTAAGGTTTTGCACTTCGTCGTAATCAAACTGCTTGATCTCTTGACCTTTAAGAACCGCTGAGGGCTCTTTACTGGCTGAGGGCTCTTTACTGGCTGAGGACTCTCCATACGCTGAGGGCTCTTTACTGGCTGAGGACTCTCCATACGCTGAGGGCTCTCTATCGCCCTCATTCATCCAAGGAAATTGTTGCTTTTGATGCGTGATTTGGCCGTTAGCATTATGCTTAAACTGGCTTAGACCCCGAGTTGGAATAGTGATTCATCGATTTCGGCGAACAGTGAAAATTCAGTGCATTATGTGTAGATGGACCACCCACAAAAATCATTTAACTGTGGGTGGCCTAGTTATTCGTTAATTTCAATGATCCACGCTAAGGGCGACTGAAAGTGAGAAATAATTGCTCTACTTGGAAGACCAACATAACGAATAGCCAAATCCACAACGCTTTTCATATTAAAAAATCATTGTGGCTGGTCTAATTAGCAATCACACCTTCTAGATTTACTCCTAATTGATTACAAAGTTGAGATCCAACTTTCAAATTCATTACTATTTGTGGTTGAATTCAGTTTTTTTATCCATTCTATCTCATTGGTAGGATCGTCTGAATCTAGGACAGAAAAAACAATAACACAATCATCAATACCAAAATCAAATACGCCTTCATTTTTTAAAGAAATTAATGCTGAAACAGATGATTCAAAAACAAGTTTTTTAAAATTCTCATGTTCATCATTTGTCGATATATTTCTAGAAAACTCGAATAGTTTATAGGAAATATCTCTAAATAACTCTGGTTGAACGGCTTCATATTTCCACTCACTTGGACTCCATTTGTAATAATCTTTATCGTCAGGATCATCTTGTTGCATTTCCTTCAAGTGAGATTCAATATTTACTGCGACATTTAAAGTTACCGCATCAGGATCTGAATATAATGCAAAACCACAAATATTTGTGTTCTCTTCACACTTTAAATCTAAAAAGCATTTCCTCGCAGCCACAGTTATTTCATGCTCAATATCATTTATAGACATATGTATCACCCAATTTAAAATAATGTTTTAATGGTATCATCAGCAAAATGTTTTCCAAGCTTGCTTAAAGCGTCTGTTATTGATTTTTTGGTCCCAATTTTTGCATCTGCCTTCCTTAATGCTTCATTCACCACTCTAGCAGCATCTGTACTATGATTCTTATTCGGTGCCCATACAAAATTTTCTTTTCCTTTATACCAGTCAATGTCGTACTTTTCCAAAATTCTTTTACTATCCTCCAAATACGCCTTCATCTTCTTACCTCTACCTTTTTTAAAAACAATATGATGAGCGTGAGGATTATTCATACCTGCTGGAGGCTCTCCTCCACCAAGTTTTCGTAATAAATTTCCCCAAGAAGGTTCTGACTCTCCTTCTTTAGGTCCAAATTTCCAATCATGCTGAGCAGGCGCCAACCCCAGCGGATCCACCCATTCCATGGGGTTATGTACATAAGAACTCGGTCTAAGCCCCCCCGCCATGCCGATAGGATCCGGCGATAAATATTGACACGAATCCGGATCATAATACCTAAACCTATTGTAATACAAATTAGTTTCTTGATCATAGACTTGCCCTTGGTAGCGTAAGTCACACGAAACCGGATCATTCGCCGCTTGTTCCAAATATTGACGTTCGGGTTTATTACTTAAACCATCACTAATACTATCAAACTCACCCCACAGTTGTTGCTTACCCCGCCATTCTACATGTCCGTCCTCGGAGCATAACTCCCTAGGCGATCCTGCATGGTCGTTGATAATGTAATGCAGTTGCGGGGCTAAATTAGCTTGGTTCGGATCAGTCTCTTTAATGACTCTTTGCGCGAGCGGCCTGAAGGAATCGGGTTCGTAGGTCCACTGAGTAGTATCGTACAGGGTGCCATCTGCGTAGCGGCGCTGTTGCTCTATGAGATTATCGCCGTCCCAAAGATACTGAATATGACTGGCTTTGGCATCGGTTTTTTCTCTATTGCCTTGTTGTTTACTTTGTTGCTTGATTTTGGCCACACGGCGGCCAAAGGCATCATACTGACTCTTTGTTGACAAGAAGACCAGATATCACCATTAGGAACAATCGCTCTAATGAGTCTGTCTTCTTCATCTCACTTAAACTGGCTCTTACCCCCGAATTAGAATAGTAATTCATCGATTTCGGCGATTATCAATGGCTGGATTTGATTTTTTAGTAGCCACCAAAAGAAAAAGGGCTTAACGCCCTTTTTCTTTTTTTAACTATTTGCAAGTCTATTTTTAACTACCAAAAATATTAATCTTCATCTGAAAAATAAATCCAATTGAATAAATCCGATGGTTTACCATTTTCAAAGAACTCCTTTACAATCAAGACCAGATCATTAAAATTTTTACATATTTGAAATTCAGGCCAGTAATTACCAGCAATATCTATCTTAGTATTGCTAAATTCAGAGGCTTTAAATAGGTATTCTTCATCTTCATCAATAAAAATACCAATATGATAATGACCCGGCTTCGCTATAATAGCTAAGTGAGTATTATCAACTTCTGGACCAACTAATGAAAGAAATTCAACCCGCCCCTTTTCTATTTCTTCAACACACTGATAAACATCATTCCAACTCGGCTCTTTAACATATTGCTTTTTTGTGTTACCGATGGCTCTGAAAGCCATATCAACTGTATAAGGTACTATGTTGGCCACCTCAAACCTCCTTTCTTTGTCGGCTTAAAATCATCAGGGGTATTAAATTTCACTGTACCAGATGGCTGACGAACTTCTAGACTCTCCAATTCAAGTTTCTTCATTAATTTAGGTGGCTATCTACATTAGTCCATTAGTCTTTCAATAAACCAAATTAGATCTGTAAAATACTTTTAGTGATAGCTGTCAATGTATCCATTTGATAAAATCAAGAAACTTTTATAGCAAATGGACTTACTTATGTTCGAAAAACTCGAAATTTGCATTTTAACTCAATACCAATACATTCTTGACGAATACGAAATTGAAAATGATCCCCAAGAAATAATGATGTTTTTTGATAACTATACTAAAGGCTGTATTGATATGTTTGTTCAACTTAACCCAAATATAAAAGAGTTTGGGTTAAGGCCTTTTTTTCAAAACATAGAAGATCCTACGCCTTTAAAAACTATTGACGAAGTATATCACTGGTGCACCCATCTAACTCTAAAATTAAAAGTTGAACTTGAAAAATTAAAGTTAGAGCAAGAGAAATAATCAACTTACCGTTAAAAAATTATGGTATATCAAGAGCATTTTTCCTCGCGGACATTTGATCACTATATACCATAAAGTTTACATCTCTCCCTGCACTTTTAGATAAATTTTTAGATAAATCATTAACTTTTAAATCTGACATCAATTCATCATTCAATGGCCCAACTCTACTACCACCTTTAACTTTAAAACCTTTTTTAGGACCAATTAAACTAGCTTGCTTAAACAACTCCTCATCTACAATTGCTATATCAAAATCACTTACTCTGCCTGAATCAAAAATATCGCCAGCCTTTCCCCCTTTACTTGTAACAGCTTTAAAGCCAGTCACAGAACTTCCTTGAAATAAGGGTACTGCATTAGGGTAACCAGCATCTGCAAGCCCTTTTCGTAATTCTTTTGAAAAATCTTCAAACTCTTTTGCCGATTGAAAACCATAAGGCACTGCATAGCCATCATCCGTAAATAACCTTTTTGGTAAAGGATCACCCTTAAACTTATTTTTCACCATCCCCTTATGCGCTTCAACCTCAGCAAGCCCCAAGGGATCCACCCATTCCATGGGGTTGTGCACATAAGAGCTAGGTCTAAGACCACCCCCCATACCTATAGGATCGGGGGTTAGGTACTGACAGCTATCGGAATCGTAATAGCGATGGCGATTATAATACAAACCCGTCTCGTTATCATACACTTGACCTTGGTATCTGAGGTCGCAGTTAACTGGATCATTTGCCGCTTGTTCCAAATATTGACGTTCGGGTAAACGACTATTTGATACTGAGTTGAATTCGCCCCAGAGGTGTTGCTTGCCGCGCCATTCTACATGTCCGTCCTCGGAGCATAACTCTCTAGGCGATCCTGCATGGTCGTTAATAATGTAGTGTAATTGCGGTTCGAGTTTGCCTTGATTCAAAGCAGTTTCTTTGATCACTCTCTGCGCCAGTGGACGGAAACTATCCGGCTCGTAGATCCACTGCGTGGTATCGTACAGGGTACCATCGGCATAGCGGCGCTGCTGTTCGATGAGGTTATCGCCGTCCCAGAGATACTGGATTTTCTCAGGTTGATTAGCTCGTTTATTGTCAGCTTCTCGGCTCTGCTGCTTACCCTCCTGTTTTATTTTAGCCACACGCCTACCGAAAGCGTCATACTGATAGAACCAGATATCGCCATTGGGCACTGTTGCGCGAATGAGCCTGTCTTCTTCGTCCCATTCAAATTTTGTGACTTGGGGGCGAAAGCCTTTTTTATTCGTGACTTTCTCAAATACTCGGCCGCAGACATCGTAATGGTAAGTGTGAGGGCCGATGCGCTCGACGCGGCCGCCTTTTTGGTACTTAAGCTGTTTTTCTATCCGCTTAGCGGCAAAATCAATAATATTGCTCTTTGGCCTTGCCAATGGATTGGCCGCTTTCACTTGCGCCGCATAATTGCTGGCATGCGCACTGGCATTAGACAGGTCAAGCTGACTGACGGCGGTAAGGTTTTGCACTTCGTCGTAATCAAACTGCTTGATCTCTTGACCTTTAAGAACCGCTGAGGGCTCTTTACTGGCTGAGGACTCTCCATACGCTGAGGGCTCTCCATACGCTGAAGGCTCTGCTTTATCATTTATCCAAGGTTGAACTTGCTTTTGGTGGGTGATTTGGCCGTTAGCATTGTGCTTAAACTGGCTTAGTCCCCAATGAGATTCATCGATTTCGGTAATGCGCGCCAACGCATCGTACTGATAGCTTCGCTGCAGCGCTTGAAAAGAATCAGGTCGAATGGGCCCTTTTAGATCGGCACCGCGACTTAAGGTGTCATTTGTACTGTGCTTATGTTGATAGCCGATGAGTTGCTGACTGAGTAAATCGCCACCTAGACTCCACTCTTGGGCTAAATCAAAACCTTGGCCATTGGAGCGAAACGTCTCTAACCCTTGACTGTTACGGGCAAATTGCAGGGCTTGGTGTTCGCTAATTTGAACCCCTGTGAGCAAACCTTGCTGATAATCGAACTGCACTTGGTAGGGGCTGGCTGTAGCTAAGGGCCGCTCAGGGCTGTTTGTTAAAAGCCGCTCAGGGCTGTCGTTTTCTAAGGGTCGCTCTAAACTATTAATAGCGACACGCTCACCCGCGGCATCGTATTCACTGTTAAGAGCTTGATCGTTAATAGTTTCTTTAATGCGGCGACCACTTAAATCATATTCATATTCCACCACCACCTTATTCGCTGAGCCACCATCAGGAGTCGATACAGTTTTACGGCGACTGTCATCCACTGTGGCCTTGATAAGCTGGGACGCGGCGTCGTATTCAAAATAGGTATTGGACGCCACAATATAACGCGGTTTTTCAACTGTTTCTTGACCATTATGCGCACCGCTAGGCTGTTTGGCGGACGATGGTTTATCGTTTAGCGGCTTTGCCAAAGCAAAGGCTTGTTTTTGAATGAGGCGGCCAAGATTGTCGTAATAAAATCGCAACTGCGCGCCATCGGGCGTAGTACGCTTCGCCACACGGCCAAGTTCATCGTAGGCAAATTGGGTTTTGCGGCCATCAAAGTGGCGCTCCTCAATAATTTGCCCCGCTTCGTTGTATTGGTAACGCCATTGATCTTTTTGGCTATTAATGACCCCCGAGAATTGCCCATCGCCGTTGTACATGTACACAGTGCGATGCCCTAAAGGATCGGTACTCACCTTTAACATATCAAAGGCGCCGTATTCATAACCGTATATTTGCCCTAGCGGATCGATAACTTTGGTGAGATTGCCTTCAATATCGTATTCAAAGCGCTGCTCTGTGCCATCTTCGAAAACCACTTTTTCCGGTGCGAGTGACGTATTTTGATATTGCCAGCGCCTGACGAGTGTCTGGTTTTCTTGACTATTACTGTCAAAAGGCTTTTCATTAAAAGACGTTGAGGGCGCTTTCTTAAAAGACGTTGAAGACTCTTTATTAAGAGAAGCTAAGGGCTCTTTATTATCAGACGCTGAAGGCTTTTGATTGAAAGAAGCTGAGGGCTTTTGATTAAAAGACGCTAAAGGCTCTTGATTAAAAGAAGCTAAAGGCTCTTGATTGAGAGAAGCTGGGGGCTCTTGATTAAAAGAAGCTGAAGGCTTTTGATTGAGAGAAGCTGAGGGCTCTTTATTAGAAGACGCGACATAAGTGCGGCGCTCAATGAGGCGACCTAAAGTGTCGTAATGAAACCCCAGTTTATGGCCTAACGGCGGTAATATGAACTCGATTTGACCTTGAGCGGTATAACTAAATTGAGTTTGCAGACCATCGGGACTGGTGCGTGAGATAAGCTGGCCAGTTTGATTATAGCCATAATGCCAAGCTGCCCCTAAAGGATCCTGCGCCTTAAGTAAATTACCTTGGGCGTCATAATCATATTGCCAAGTTGCCCCTAAGGGGTTGATGACGCTGGTCAATAAGCCAGCGTCATTGTAAATGTACTCCTGCTCACTGCCATCGGGAGCGATAACCTTAGTGACTTGTCCCCAGTCATCATAAGTGTACTGGGTGGTCTCACCTAGGGCATTGGTTTCACTCACCAGCTGATTATCTTGCCACTCTGATAAGGTAACATAGCCATTGGCATCGATATGTTTGACAATATTATTACGCTCATCCCGATAAAAACACTCAATGCCTTTTAGCGCACTCTTATAGAAAATGACCTTGTTAGCATCGTCATAACGGGTTTGATCTTGCCAGCGGCCATCACTGCCTCGCGTGCTTAAAGTACGGCCTTGTTCATCATAAGTGTGCTCAATCCAGGTTTTGTCTAAGTCTGACCAACGCAATAGATTGTCTTGATGGTCGTACTCATAATCAAAATTCTTACCCGCATCCCCTCTGACCTTAACTAATTGCCCAGCGCGGTTATAGCTAAACTTTGCCAATGTTTTAACAGGATTTTTGTTGGCATCACATAAGGTCAGCGCCTCGATACGGCCTTTATGTAATTCAACCTTAACGCCTTGCCGACTAGCATTGGAATTAGCACTGGAATTAGCACTGGAATTAGCACTGAGATTAGCACTCAAGTGGATCCACTTGAGTTTTGTGCGCTCATAAATAAACTGCAATCCATTACCATTGGCGTCGCTAATGTCCGTGAGCAACAAGGTGCTTTTAGCTGCACTTTGAACATCACTCTTATCGGCGCTCTTATCATTAGTTTTATCAACACCCTTATCAACACTCTTATCAACAAGAGAAGGATTAAAGCCCGAGTGATTAAAGCCATAAACAGTGCCATCGAGATGGCGCATATATAAGCGCCCTTTTAATCGCTCAAGACGCCACTGAGGCATATGCGGTGCTCGCTCTGAGCCGCCCTCATCGGGCAAAACATAATGGGCCTCACCGCCTTTATCGTCGGTAAATACCACCATGCCATCGAAAAGGGTTAACGTCATATCCCAATTACTGCGCCAAGTGCGGCCCAATAACCCAGGAATTGTCTTCTTGCCTGAATGATAAAAACGTTTATGAATCAATGGCACTAAGCCTTGTAGGGTAAAGTCGGTGCGCCACTCTAGCGCATGTCCCGTGGCCATATCCACAGGATCCCCCCTCATTTCAGTGCCTTCCTCTGCCACAGCATTATCATTATGCTGTTTAACTTTATCTTTTTTCTGCACCACTTCTGTGGTGTTTTTATTAACGTCCGCTTTACCCGCATTGACAGGCGCTAACGGATCTTTAGTGCCTTTAGGCCTTGGGGTGCCGCTGAGTTTAGTGAAGATTTTTTCGATAAATTCATCGACCTTACTCGCTATCCAATCGAGCATTTCATCGACTTTTTTCGACAAACTCTCCATAGCTTTTATCATGCCATCAAAGCCATCTTTTAATAGTCTGACAATCCAGTTACTTTTGGCGGCGTTATTGAGGGCTTTTTTTAAACCAGCAATGATTTGATTGAGTAGATCCAGCGCTTTTTGACCATATTCTTTAATTTTGCTGGCAAAGCCGGTTAAAAACTTCACCAAATTGCCATTGGATAATGCCCGCAGCGCTTTAATGCCTTTTTGAATGGCTTTATTGTCGCTCTTTTGCAGAGCATTAATAATGGTTTTACCTGTCTTTTTAAGGGCATCGCCTAAACCTGGCACAAAGCCGATAATGGCTAAAGTGCCCATGGCCCAATGCAGAGGATCGCTGCGGCTGGCCTCTTGGCTGTAGGTCGTCCACCCCCACTGACCCACATCATATAAATCCATGGCTTGACCCACCACAGGCACAAATCCAAGCGCGATTTCGCAAAACAATAAAATAGCCGAATTATCATTAGCATCACTGCTCACCTCGGCGGGCAAGCTAGTATGAATTTTATTGATCGATTGCCTTAAGGCTAAACTACCGTCGTTGATCTCCTCATTAAGCTCCCAAAAACGTTCATAAGCGGGCTCGTATTCATCGGGAATGTTTAAAAATAGGCTAGTGTCATCCACATCGACCTTGTTATTATTACTGTCATCGGCATCGTAAACGATATAACCTTTATTTTGTAAAATAACGAATAAGCTAAAATATTCCCCCGCCAACGCCGCATAAGCAGGGTTAGCCTGCAATACCGGATTATTGATTTCAGTCTCGGGCGCCTTAAACTCGTCACTCCCCTCTTCAAGCAATACATCAAAGCTGCCGCAACCCATGTCTTCAATGAGGCACAAGCCCTTATCATCGGTTTTTCCCGTCACTTTAGTGTTATTGCTGTCGGTGAGCTCAAAAGGGGCATTAGGCACAGGCTTGCCATCGTCATAATGATAATAAATCAGCGCACTGCAGCCACACTCAGTGCAACCGCCGGATAAGGTATTATTGGTGCTGAAATTTTTCTTTGCCGCTTCAGAGCTAGAGATCAGTTCCGCTTTTTTATTTTGGCTATTGTTTGCGCTACTGTTTTGATTGTTATTATTATCACTGCCCATACTGACGCATTTCCTTTCAATTATGTTGGCTTACCTGCTCATTGGTTTTTAAGACCATCTTTTTGGCTATTGCTTTAACTATTGCTTTAACTATTGCATTGACTATTGCATTGACTATGACTGCGACTGCTCATGATTGCCTGTCTATGATAACGGCATATGATGACGGCATATGATGACACCTTACTTTCCACTGCTTTGGCTTACACTTTCGTGCCGATTAACTCAGCTGCTTTTAACTGATCTGCGCCATGGCCGCTTCATGTAATTTATCCATTTTACTCACTGCGCCTCGTTGCTTATCTTGTTTAAGCACCGACTTCGCCCAAGGCTGCTCAACAAAGTCTTGGCCAAATACCACAGACAAGCTTAAAAAACGCACTTTATCTTGAGGGTTATTAAAATCATGCTGAGTGGCAATATTCAATTGTTGCTCAATAAAGCTCAGCATTTGCTTATCATGCCACTCTTTGGTTTCACTGTGATATTGGTGCAAATGCCCTTGATATGCTTGGTACTGCTCTTTTTTCATCATTTGTGCAAGCGCCACTTGCTGAGGTTGACTCAATGTTCTTGGCCACTGAGTCTCATCTTCAACGGGCTGTTTATTGAATGCTTGCAGCGATTGCCACGGAACAGATTTACCCTTGCTGTCTACCTCTTGCTGCGCATGCTCAGGCCCCATATACATAACGCTGTCAATTTGACCAAAAAAAGCGGATAACGCTTTCTCATCGCTAGACTGCAATAAAGTGGATAGCACTTGCCAGTCTGATAAACGCAAGACTTGTTGACCGTCATGAGTGTCAACAACTGTCCATTGACGCAAATGGTTCAATAAGGCATTAAATTGCTGAGCGGAGGTTAAGGCATCTTGCTGCTTATCAAGCTTGATTGCGATTCCCCAGCCCTCTTGATAACACACTTCTTCTTCGATTTGTTGCCAGTTATTTAGGCTTACTGGCAATAAATAGGGTGAAATCGATCCATGAATGCGACCCGCCTCCCCCCAATACAAGCGACACTTTTCACTGCCATTATTCACCAGTGCATCTGCGATACTGGGGATCCACTCATTGAGCACAGCTTCTGCTAAAATAAAGCAGCCTCCCTGCTTGACGCTTTCCAGCCAATACTCATGACTATGGCTTGCCGTGAGTAATAGTGGATTATCGATTGTATCCATATAAAAATTCACCCTTTTTATACACCTGCTTCTCTTTAAAGGCTTAATGCATTCATACTCAACCTTTAATAAACAAAAAACCTTTGCCAAACAGCAAACTTCTACCAAACAACAAATCAATAAGCAGTTTACATGCCAAAGTCTATCTTAATGATTTATAAGTACTTGTTAAAAAACAAGCGGAAGAACCGGGCAATTAATTGCCCAAAACGAGCAATAACTTGCCCAGCGGGCAATAAATTGCTCAAAGGGATTGGCGAGAAATACGCATTTAGCGAATGGGATTAACACTGCGTTTGATGTTTCGATAAGCCAGCTGAGTAAAATTTAAATTAGCCGTACCTGGAGTATTGACCGTTAAAATATGCTCACTGATGGTTTGAAATGACCCTCTGAAATGATGTGATGATTTTACTATGAGGATTTTTTTGCGCCGAGGATCGATCCCCATATTAGAAAAACACTCAATGGATGAACTTTGCCAACGCTTATTATTAATGACAATATCCACCCCTTGGCAACGTACCGCCACCGCCTCGCCGCAGCTTATCTTAGCCTCTCCCAAATACACCATTAAATTAGGAACAATACTGATCACCTCAGCTTGAGCTAGATACAATGGCTTTCCAGAATAAGGGCCCTTACCACCAAGGTGAATATCAACTTTTTGGCCCACTCCAGCCAATTTTAACACCTTCACGGCTTCAGGATCATACAGAGGTGATAAGGCGACATTGGTTATTTCACGTTCAAACACAGCTTGCAATATAAAGGTCGAATCTCCTAAGGCACCGACACCAGTATTGTCGGCGGTATCGGCTAATACCACAGGTTGGTTAGTATCCATTGCCATGGCCTCAATTAACGCCGCGTTAACATCATAGGCCTTAGGGCTAATCTTTCCTTTAAGTGATTGTAAATGAATGGCCAATTGCTCTGCAATTTGCTCACCCACTTCTGGCTTATCATTGGTGATCACTAATACTTTAGTACCCAGATCAGCCACATCCCCCCAAGGAAAACCATGAATAAGGGAAATCGATAGAACATCAGCTTGCGTCTCTTCCCAATGCCTCATCTTAGCATTGACGCTTTTCATGGGCTCAATAAGGGTTGGGTAAAGATCTATCATGTGGCAATCAAGCACCGACATTACAGGTTTAATGCTATGGTTAAAATAACCTTGCATCAAATCAAAAAGCTCAGCGGCTCGCTCATGATAATCCGTATGGGGATATTCCTTCATACTGATCAATACATTTGCATTATCCACCATAGCCTGCGTAAGGTGCGTATGAGGATCGAGCTCTACACCGATAAACACCTCATTGCCAACAATGCGCCGAATACGAGATAAAATATCCCCTTCACAGTCATCACAATGATCCGCCACCATAGCGCCATGTAGATATAAGATCACGCCATCGACCCCTTGAGCATTAGCCAAATCCGCTAATATTTTATCTCTGAATGTTTCATAGGTCGATTGCGTTAGCCGCCCACCAGGGCAAGCCCCAGTGGCTAGACTTTCAATATAATGCCAACCCGCCTGTTGCGTCAGCGCCTCAAAGGTCTTTAAGGGTTGAGCATAATAATGCTCGCCATTACCACTCAGGTATTGTCCATTATCACGGTAATAACAGGTTTTAAAATCTTGCTCTGTCGTCGAAATAGGGGAAAAGGTATTCACCTCACATAGGAAACTTGCCGCAAAAATCGTTTTCATTCTACACAGCCTTAGATTCATTCAGCGTTATTTAAGCCTAGTAATTCCACTAAGTTTTAGCAAAAGCACTTAATTGCCACTGCTTGCCCCTTCTTGACTCATTCATGCCAATAAATCACCTAAAAGCTCAACCCATTCCATGGCCCATAGGGTGTAAGTATTAGCTGAACATAAGCACTTGCCTTAACCCACCCGCTATGCCTATAGGATCGGGGGATAAATACTGGCAGCGATTAATAAAGTAATACAGCGGATCATAATAGCGGTGGCGATTGACTCTTTACTCAAACGAATGAGCCCATCTCACCATCATAAACTTGGCCCACTTCTTTATAATAAAGAGACGCAGATCACAAAAAACGGAATCATTAGCGGCTTGTTCAAGGTATGAGCAATCAAGAAATTAAAAGGGCTTAAAGCCCTTTTTTATGAGTGCCAATAACTTACTTAAAAATTTTAAACTTTTCAGGATAAGTAATCGTTAAACGTTCTCGGGCTGTATCAACAGTAATATTTTGACACTGGCATTCTGCCAAAATGTTGCTGCATAGATTCAACTATATCCCCACAAATGCTGCATTCGTAGAAAATTGATTTACCCGCAGGGTATCCCTATTTATGACTCATAATTTTCAGTTTTTAGTACACACATTGGGATGCAATACCTTTCTATTGGATTTAATCAATTCATCTCCCCAATGATTAAATGCCGCTTTATAGGCCACTTCAAAGAAAAAACGAGGATCTTCAATATCCCATTCAAAAGGTAAGCAAAAATATTCATCCTCCTCATCAAAAATGATCCCCTCAAAATCATATTCAGGATCATTCAATGCATCAGCAAGCATTTTTAAAACCACATCTTTATGATCAATACTATACCCCTCAATACTCGGGCCAGAAAATAATTTCTCACTAAAAAGGAACAGTAAATCTTTTTCAATATTAGGATTAAACCTTAAAGATCCCCTCATATTTTTATTCTAAATAATCCCGAAGACATTGCGATAAATAAGATGGTTCTTCATATAA
>NZ_CANLZC010000078.1 GCF_947495455.1 uncultured Shewanella sp.
CATTACAGCATAAATGCGCCTTGAATTGAAAAGCCTGAGAAGCTCTGAATTGATCATCTATATAATAGAATTGGTATGAGCTAACTTTCGTTGAAGGTATGTTAATAACAAACCATAGGCGGGAATAAATAAACTCAAGCTGACGATGAGTTTAAATCCATAGTCAACGGAGGCGATTTCAGGCCAATTTTGGCTCATAAAAGGATTCGATGAGGCATAAAAAGCAATGCTAAAAAAGACCAGAGTATCGACGCTGTTTCCGATAATGCTCGATGCAGTGGGAGCCAACCACCAAGTGTGATGTTGTCTTAACTTGGCAAAGACAAGAATATCCATTAACTGACCGATACAGTAGGCTGCAAAACTGGCAAAGGCAATCCTTAATACAAAGCTATTAAAGTTCAATAGGCTTGAGAAATGTTGAAATTCTCCCTGTTGAAATAATACGCCAATGATATAGGTTAAAATAAGGGCTGGTAGCATACTGATAAAAATGATTTTTCTGGCTTGGCTGCGGCCAAATATTCTTACGGTGAGATCCGTTGCTAAGTAGACGAACGGAAAACTAAACGCCCCCCAAGTTGTATGCAAACTCAATATCTGAATAGGAAGCTGGACGAGATAATTGCTGGCACAAATAATGAGAATATGGAAACTCACCAAGACGAATAGCGCACGTTTCATTTGTGGCTGAGTGAACATGGTTACACCTTTTTATCATTGGCGGGGTAAGGGAACCCGCAGGGTTAATTGTTTTACCTAAATCATTCGTAGTTTATCGGTTTGAAATGTGCCGCTTTAAATTGTCTAGGTATCAACAGGGCGGCACATTATAAAGGCGCACGCAATGAGTGCAAGTTTATTTAACCTGAACTCGGGATAATGAGTGTCAACAATGTGAGGTAACCCATTCAATATTAAAAGATTGAATGAAATTGGGTCATTCTTTATTTTCGGACTTGGCTTAATATTGCAATTTTTGTCGATATCAAGGCGGGATTTCGTATCTAATAGCGGGCTATTAGTAGAAAGCACAACACAGATAGGGGCAAAAATAGTGCTATTAAGCGGCGCTGCTTATCCCGAGTTCAGGTTATTTAAAGATAAAGGGTGGCAAGACCTCACTTAGGTTGAGTATAAAATGATCCGCAAGTATCGTAATATTGGATAGATAATCTCAACGTGCCTTTAACGTTTGTCTGGTTTTGATTCTAAGGATGGTGTGTCGGTGAGGAATGTTACATTAGCTGAAAAATGTCTTAAGATCCCTGTATCAAAATTGACAGTGGGAATGTTTATAGAGTCTCTTGATCGAAAAAATCAGTTAATCAGTATTGCCAATTCCGGTTTGTTGAGAAGCCAAGCCGACATTAATATGTTAGTTCGCCATAATGTTAAGTATGTTTGGGTTGATTTCAGCCGCTCTAAAATTTCAAAGAAGGGTAAGCCACCTTTTAACTGTTTTTCAAAGCCTGAAAAAGCGATATCGACTCCCTTTGTTCGAAAAAAATGGATGAGTCGAGAAATGGCTCAAGTGAAGGCGGGTGAACTCTTGTCTGAGTCAAAACGATTAATTCAGAAAGTGTTATTGGAAACGTTTGAAGGCAAAGCGGTGGAGATTGCGCCTTTTGAAGACTTAGCTGACAACATGATAAATATGATGTGGCAAGATATCGATGCTCTGAGCTGTATGTCTGCGTTGCGCAATAAAGATGCGTATCTTCTTGAGCATTCGGTGAATGTGGCTTTTTTACTGGTGACCTTTGGGCGTTTCTTACAATTAGAACAATCAATATTAAAAGATTTAGTGATCGGCGGCATTTTGCATGATATTGGTAAAATTAAAATTGATATCGATGTGTTAAATAAACCGGGCAAACTCACTCAAGCTGAGTTTGAGCATATTAAGTGTCATCAAAATTATGCCATAGACATTTTGAGTGGTATTAAAGGGCTATCTCAAGTGAGTAGAGATGTGTGTTTAATGCACCATGAGAAACTAGACGGTAAAGGTTATCCACTTGGTTTAGCTGGGGATGAGATCACACTCTATGGCAGAATGAGTTGTATTGTTGATATCTTTGATGCATTAACGGCTAATCGTTCCTATAAAGAAGCCATGAGTCCAGCGGCAGCCTTTAAAATTTTGTTAAGTCTCACGCCATTTCATCTTGATAAACCGCTTGTTTATGATTTTATTCGTTGTGTGGGGATTTATCCCGTGGGATCTTTGGTTGAATTGTCTAATGGTTTAGTGGGAATAGTCTGGACCGCGAATAAAAGTGAGGTATTGCATCCTATTGTGAAGTGTTTTTATTCGGTGATAAACAGGCAGTATGTGAATGTTAAAATGATTGATTTAGCAAAATCTGAATTGCACATTGAACGTGGTTTAGTGGCTGATTGTTTGGGGATTGATCCTGCTCCTTTTTATTAAAGGCACATTGGACTTTGCTATTAAAGTCTTTAGACTGGATGGATTATGTATTCATTGAGCAAAAGATAATGAAGCAAGCAGTGTCGATAATAGTGATTGTTTTGTCTCTGGCGTTACTCATTCCTGGTGTTACTCAGCCTATTTTAAGTATTCAGGGGTCGATTGAGAAAACAGCATTAAGGGATGCGGGCCTTGATATGATAGCGCAGCAAATGGATGAAGGCTCTCAAAGCAGTGCTAGAGGCATTTTGTCTATGGTAACGGGTATGCTGGGGTTAAATGATGTCAAAGGCGAGGTTGAGGTTTTTCAGAAAACGCGCAGTATTTGGGGGACAAGCGAAGAGTTATATCAGTCGGGAAATGTGCTGGTTGCGGCATTAATTATTTTATTTAGTATATTGATCCCAGCAACAAAATTAATCTTAATGTTGTTGATGTCATTACCGATAAAAGAGACGTTTTCCGTATCACTTAATCGCTTTATTGGCGTGATTGGCAAGTGGTCTATGGCGGATGTTTTTGTTGTGGCGATCATTGTGAGTTATATGGCGGGCAATGCGTCAGCGGGCATGGGAAATTTATTAAAAACCACCGCCCAGTTTGAAGTGGGCTTTTATTATTTTCTAGGATATTGCTTGTTTTCTTTATTAAGCCACTGCTTGATGTCGACGAAACGGGAATAAAGCTTATCGCTTTGCTATTAAAAACCGACTTAGTTGATATGGCTATGTAGTATAGGGAAATATTCTTATTTATTTATGGGTAACTTGATAATAATAGCTGAATGAAATGAAGATCACTCATTGGCATGCTAGGAGAAGAGCAGTGAAAAAGGGGTGGGTATTTAGTGTGTTATTGAGTTTGACTGTGATATCGATATGGACAAGTGGCTTAATTCAGTCCTTGCTGAATTTGGGTGTGTTTTTTGGGATCATCGGGTACGTCATTTATGCTAATCCATCTAAAAATAAATAATATCCTGTTTTTATTGGTTAAATTGTAAAATATAAACTAATGAAGTGCTAGCGATAGCGAACCAGAGTGATATGCCAAGTATCAAGGGTTTTAGTCCTGCTTGTTTCATTTTTTGTAATGTGATCCCCGCGCCAATTAAAAATAGGCAAACCACGAGTAACCTTTTTGCCCCATCAAATAAAAATTGATAAATCATATGGCCTTGAGGAAAGTAATAGGCTGTTGCTATGGCAATGCAATATAAAATAATAAAATAGGGAACAGGAATGCGTCGGCCACTCCCCTTAAAGATGACCGCACTAATAAAGGCTAAAGGGATAATCCATAGGGCGCGAGCTAATTTGATTGTGGTGGCAGTCACAAGGGCTTCATTACCGTAAGCTGAGGCTGCACCTATTACCGAGGAGGTATCATGAATGGCAATGGCACTCCATAGGCCAAAATCCTGTTGGCTCATTGACAATAAGTGGCCAATCGTTGGAAATAGAAATAAGGCGACAGCATTGAGAATAAAAATAGTGGCAAGTGCGATGCCAGATTCATCACTGTTAGCCTTAATGGCTGGAGTCATTGCTGCAATGGCACTGCCGCCACAGATGGCAGTGCCTGCTGAAATTAAATAACCTGTTTTAGTGTTGAGTGTGAGTTGTCTTGTGAGCCAATAACCTAAGATGAGTGTGAAGCCAATAGAGCCGATGATAAGGGGTAGGTTATTGACGCTGGCCGATAGAGCCATTTGTAGTTGAATACCAAAGCCTAAACCAACGATAGAGATTGCGAGTAATTTTTTTATCCAAGGTGATAATGTATTGCTATCGGGGGCAATACCTAATGTTGCTGCGCTAAATCCTAAAATCAGCGCTATGGGTGAGCTTATCATGGGCAATAGACAAGATAGGGCGAGGAGTAAAAAAATAGCATTTTTATATTTATTACATATGCTTGATATCATGTCATTCCCAATATTTACGGCTTGTCTATGAGTATAACCTTCAGGAATGTTTAGATAAACTAAATATAACTGATGATAAAAGCTATTTTAATTAATTCAGTACAATGGCTTGTGACTATACATTGGCTGATTATCTCATCGTCACAAACTACCTACACGAGTGTGTTCTGAAATAAATCTGGAAAGGTTTGTGTTATAAGGTTTGTTAACTATTTTTCCTAAAATTTGAGTTTTGAGAATACCAGTTTCCAGAAAATTTAGCATAACTCAAGAGCCCTTTTTTAAATTGTACTGTGTTCTTTCGGTTAGAGGTTGTAACTCCGTATCGAAGTGCTCAAGCCATAGGACATTGCTTACTTTATTCGTTGTAAGTGGAATGATGTGGCCTCTCTTACCATATCAATTTGATTGATTTGCTATTCGAATTAGTACAGTGCAATCGTCCGAGAATTCAAAGCTTTTAAGGTATTCGTTTACAGTCTCTTCGGTTAAAAGTTGGGGAAGTTGTACAGGGGGACAGCTCCAAAATCCATCTGAAGCAAGAATCAACGGCTTGTTTAGATCAAGTTGAAGAGCTTTGTAGGTAGGCTTGCTGAAACGTACACCCTTAAGGACATTGAACAACGTATGGCGAGCAGGATCATTGCGCAGCCTCTCTTCATCACTACCTACTTTCCTGTAGGTCAAGCTATGTGGATAGGTTTGCCATATTATTTCATTACCTTCTATGGAGCCAACTCGACAGTCACCCAGATAAAAGCAGTGCTGTGTATCCGCTTCAATGAGCAGCAACAAAAAGCTGCCTTTGGAACAAATAAAATCACGTTGTAGCTCGCTATGAACATGTTTTACGAGTGCTTGAATGTCATCTTCGGACACTGGGGAGTGTGCCATTAGCCATTGATCGCGCAATTGGGAACAAAATGTAGCGACAAAATCACCACTGTCTTTTGCATTCGTTGAGCCGTCGGCAATTATCCAAAATTCCTTGCCATCATCGCTTTCACAGTAGCTGAAAAAATCTTGGTTTACAGCTCGTTCAGTTCCTCTGAACGTCAGGCCTATAGATTTACTGTTCATTTCCTAGCCTCACTAGACCATCAATTTGCTCATGTAGATACTCCATACGGCCTTCATCTCCATTTGTTGCACTTTGCAGAAGGTAATCAAAATCGGTATGGTTATGAAGTGTATCGAGTTCAGTAGAAATATAAGCGAGCATTTCCTTATTAGCTGTTTTAATGTCTTCAATAAGTGTATCTCGACCATCAATTAAGCTCACGATGTCTTCTAAATCGCGACTTTCCCATAAGAAGTCAGCTCCACGACCTTTAAATGCTTCAAGCTTAGTTGCTAAGAAGTAAGCAGGGGTGAGAAGGCGGATCACCAAGCCTGGTTTCAATTCGTAATCCTGAGCCTGTTCTAATGCAGCGGCATACCAACGATTCGTGAATCCAAGTGTTTCATCTGTTGGCATAAAATCAACTTGGATATCATTAAGCCATTTTCGACATATTACATTGTCTTCAGGGTTTTCGATGAAGCCACGTTCGCGTAATGTTTGCTCAAATTCCGCATTTTGAACGTATCCAAGCGTGCTAACGATTAAATCGACATCATCCGTTGAGCGAACTGATTCTTGAGCAAGCTCATCTGTAAGAAGAAAGCCTGTAGTTGCTCCGCCAACAAAGGCCGTTTTACGTAAAATGTCCGATCCGAGCGCCTCAGCAACTTGGATTATCATGTCTTTGAGTTGATCAAAGGTGGATTGATTCATTGGAAAAGTCTCTCTTTTAACATCTTAATGGCTAAATTGCTTTCTCGTGCATTTCCCATTCGGATTGCATCTAAAAGCGCCAAATATGCGTAAAGCTCATTGTCTCTTCTTACGGCAAATGGCACAGACTTGTAGAGTGGTTCAATGGCTTGCCCCATATCTTTCCCTCTAGGATCTGGCCAAACCATCTTTAAATCACCCGCAGACAAGAGTTTACTTTGTAGTACTGGCGCAGAGAAAGTAGTCGGTATACCTCGTGTGACTTGAGCTGGTTTTACAGGGAAAATGTACTTAAAACCGTGCGTAATAAATTCGTCAAATGCTTTTTTATTTACCTCTGGCCTACCAGTTAATCGATTGATTTTGGCTAGCTTCACATCGATGCATCGCTTTAAACTCTTGCTTATCTCACTTTTACTGAGTCCCAGCTCTTCGGATAGACCACGAAGAGTGAATAGGCGCTCGTAATAATCTGAAGACTCGAAGATGGAATCAATGTGATTAAGCTCAGCATCTAATTCACTTTCATCAAGCCATCCAGTGAGATTAGAATTAGTTTTGTTGGCGACCATATCATCAACTTTCAAGTCACCTAAACAGATTAGCTTAATTAGTAAAATAATATCTTGACTTTTCATTCTTTACCACGCAGTTGTTTGTCCACAATTTGCAAACTGTGGACAATTTTGGTTTATCTGTTTTGTATTTGTCAAGCTTTTTTGGATGTAAAGGGAGAGCTTTGGTATCTTAATTATTATACTTCATGCGTTTATAGCGCTTCTCTAACGCTTCTTTACCACCTTCCTTCCATTATCTCGCATACTTCTTGTCTTATTGATAGCTCCTGCAAACCACCTGTAGCTGATAGCGTAATGTTCCCTTTGTCTTTCAGTACAATCACTAGTTCACTATTCCCATTCACGACAATGTTTGGATTATGAGTAATAATTAAAAATTGTCGTTTAGGTTTTATGTCGTGTAGCTTAGTAATTACTAGTTTAGAAATTAAAGCATTATCTAAGTCATCTTCAGACTGATCTACGATGAGAGGCTCATCGCCATACGATAGCAAAAATGACAAAACTGTCGCAGCTTTTTGCCCTGCGGAACCTTGTCTTAGAGGTTTGAATCGACGCCCATCGTAAAACTCTACAGATAAGTTATCCTCTGGGAACCAACTCCACAGCCTATCTAGGCTTGAGCTGTCTAACTGCTCAATAAAAGATGATAATCGTTTGCCAATAGTTCAGTTAAGTATGTTTGTTTTTGACGTATGGTGGTTGAATACATCTAACTTGAATTGGTGTAAATGCTCGTAAGAAGATCCTACTTGCTGTTCTTCAGCTTCAGCCATTATGGATTTTAACGCATACACACTCTCTCTATACGTAAATAACCCTCGTGAATCGCCCATAGGTAAAAGTTCTTAACTTGGTTCATGTATGAGTTGGCTGTACTGTGTGCCAATTCGCCACGCTTGATTAACTTAAGTAAAAAAGAGCGGAACTGATAGGTTGGCTTGAGCCTTTTAATTGGAGGAAAGCGATCCCAATCTAAATGCTCATCTTCTAGGAATTGATAGTATTTGAGTAGAGCACGACTACACGGATTGAGGTCTTTAGCTTTCTTTATCGCCTTGAGATAAAAGAAGTAGCTGTTTGGTTCTTGAAGAAAAGCACCGTCATCAGAAAACAGTGTTGGCAGTGAGCTTATGTTGTTTTTTGTTGGCTGACAATGGTAAGTACCATCATCTCTGAGTGTTAATTCTGTATCTTTGTAAACGTCACTGGAATGTATTAGTTGAGTCATTTATCCACCTAGAAAGAACACTGCATATACAACCAGTATAAGCAGTGTTAAATATTTTTCCAGATTTATAAACGTGTGAGAGTTAAGTTTCTACACTAACCCCTCATGGTCACAAATTCTTCGGCGCCTGTGGGGTGAATGGCCACCACGGCATCAAAGTCGGCTTTAGTGGCGCCCATCTTTATGGCCACGCCAAAGCCTTGAAGTATTTCATCCATGCCGTAGCCGATACCGTGAATACCGACGACTTTTTCATCCTTGCCTGCGCAGACGAGTTTCATTTTACAGGCTTGGCGATGGGCGGTTACTGCGGTATACATAGAGGTAAAGCCGGAGGTATAGACTTTAATATTGTCTTTACCGTACTCTTTTTCAGCTTCCGGCTCAGTGAGTCCCATGGTACCGATAGCTGGGTGGCTAAACACTACGGTGGGCACATTTTGATAATCCATTTTGGCATCAGTCATGCCATTAAACAGACGTTCAGACAATAAACGCCCCGCTTTGACAGCGACAGGGGTGAGTTCAACCCCATTTGCCATGATGTCCCCTACACAATAAATGCCTTTATCTGTGGTATTTTGCTGATCATTGGTGATGATATAGCCTTGTTCATTGCGTTGGACTTGCGTATTTTCTAGGCCAATATTGTCTGTTGATGGATGGCGTCCAATGGCCCAAATTACGCAATCAATCTCAAATGTTTCACCGTTTTCAAGTTCCAGCGTTAGGCTATTATCGGCATTTTTAGTGACGGCTTTAGGAATGCTGTGAGTATGTAATGTTAATCCGTCACTTTCCATTGAATCCACTAAGGCTTGGCTGAGCATAGGATCAAAATTACGCAGCGGGGCATGTTTACGCACAAAGAGGTGAGTTTGTGTGCCTAATGCATGTAGCACTCCGGCAATTTCAACGGCAATATAGCCAGCGCCGACAACGGCAACACGTTTAGGTTGCTCGGTTAGTGCAAAGAAACCATCAGAATCTATGCCTAACTCGCTGCCAGGAATATCGGGGTAACTTGGAGCGCCGCCTGTGGCGATTAAAATGTGATCTGCAGTGTAATGCTCACCATTGACTTCGATGGTTTTACTATCAACGAAGCGACCATAGCCTTTAACAACAGTCACTCCATTGCTGTCTAAACCTCTGTCATAAGCGCCGTGAATTCTGTCGATATAGGCTTCGCGACTGTTAACTAATGTCTGCCAATCAAATTGATTAACACTCACATCAAAACCATAATCTTTTGCATAAAGGTGCATAGCTTCGGCGACTTGAGCACCATACCACATGACTTTTTTGGGTACGCAGCCGACGTTGACACAAGTCCCTCCAAGCTCTTTTGCTTCTATGAGTAAGACTTTTGCGCCGCGCATGGCAGCGCGGTTTGCTGATGCTATGCCTCCACTGCCTGCACCTAAACAAATATAATCAAATTGTTGAGCCATCGGGATCTCCGAAAATAGTTAAAATAGGCCAAAGCACTATTGTGCCTTATGTGTTAGCAAGATGCGAATGGCAAAATTTGAGAAGTAGGGTTAACTTTTTTCTATTTATTTTGTGATGGTTATTATTGAGTATATAAAGGATGATCGATATTATTCTTAATATGTTCAGCTTAAATTCAGTTTTAGATTTTTTATAAATAAAAGTTAAATGATATCAATTATTATTTATATTTATAAATTTACATTTGGTAATGTTTAAATTCAAGTTTTTAACAAGGTTATTTGTTTTTGTTTTATTTATTTCGCGCATTTTATTTTACATGATTTATTTCGTTTTTTAACTTGTTGTTATTTAATGGGTTATTTTTTTGTAAGACTAAGGTCTTAATGATTAATATTTATAGTGATTTACCATTGTTTACCTAAGTTTAATCTCATTTGATTCAAAAATATTTAATTTATTACTGGGCTCTATATTAATTTATTCAATGTAGAGGTCATTTTTTATTTTATTTTATTTGTTTTTTCTATTTTTACAGGATATATCTGTTGTTTAATATCAATCCATTAAAAGCGTATTTTCCTGACTATCGTCAAGTCTGTACCAGTTTATTTTCAGTGTCATTACTTGTTGCTTGTGGTGGAGGTGGTAGCCATCATGATTCAAATGCGTCTCAAGCAACAACGCAAGCAAAGGCCAAGCAGTCCGTGTATCTTAAAAGTACATTAACAGCGCCAACAGAAAGTGGTGATTTAACCTTTTCATTGAGTGCTGGCTCTGTTGCTCAATATGGCAAGTTTACTATTACCAACGCAAAAACGGGGCAATATGAGTATTTAGCCACAGAAGCTCAGGGCACAGAGGAGCTCACTTATACTGTTAACGATGGCACAGAGACGAAAACATACAGCTTAATGATTAAGATCAGTGCGGGTGATCCTCTTTATAAAGAACAATGGCATCTACACAATACGGGTCAGGCGGCTTTTGCGACAAAGGCTGGTAAAGCTGGCGAAGACATGAATGTCAGTGAGGCCATAGCTAATGGGCATCATGGTGAAGGCATTGTGGTTGCTGTTGTTGACGATGGCTTAGAAATCAAGCACCCGAATTTACAAAATAATATTCTAACAGGCGGATCCTACAATTTTTTGACAGATACAAACGATCCGACTCCAAGTGATACTTCTGATAGTCATGGTACTGCTGTGGGGGGGATTATTGCGGCCGAAGGCTGGAATAATATTGGAAGTCGTGGGGTCGCGCCTAAGGCCAGTATGATAGGCTTTAATCTGATTAACAGCCAAGATTTTAATAATTTTAAGTTATCTCTTGGCAAGGGGGCCTTGAGTGAGAAGGCGCAAATTTTTAATCAAAGTTTTGGTTCTGTTAGACCTTACCCAGTAGAAACAGAACAAGCGCTAAACGATATTTACCAAGATGTGACGGTGAATAGTTTTAACGGCAAAGGGAGCTTATTTGTTAAGTCAGCGGGTAATGCTTTTGAGGATATCAGTGTTGGTGAATTCCTATTTACTCCTGAAACGGATACGAACAATTTCGGGTTACCCTTTCATAATGCCAATATGTCGCCGGATAACTCAAATTTTTATAATCTAGTGGTGAGTGCACTCAATGCAGAAGGGACACTCAGTAGTTACAGTAGTGCTGGCGCCAATGTATTTGTCAGTGCGCCCGGTGGAGAGTATGGGGTTAGCAAGCCGGCGATTTTAACGACGGATCTTCAAGGATGCCATACTGGTTTTTCGGCTAAATTTGCGAACTTTGGTGCGGCTGGCGTATTTGATGATGGGAGTTATCCACTCAATAGTGCTTGTAATTATACCGCGCATATGAATGGCACCTCTGCTGCTGCGCCAAATGTCAGTGGGGCTATTGCGGTGATTTGGAGGGCTAACCCAGATTTAACATGGCGTGATATTCGCCATATTTTAGCGTCAACGGCGACGCAAGTGGATGCCAGTATTCAAGCTAAAACCATTCAAATTGACCCTAATGGCAGTAACGATGAGTATATTGCATTGCCTGCTTGGACAACTAATGCAGCTGGGTTTCATTTCCATGACTTTTATGGTTTTGGTCGAGTGAATGTTAGCGATGCGGTTGCCATGGCAACAAGCTATAAAACCGACTTAGGCCAATATCAAATATCGGGCTGGAAAAAGTCTGAAAACATCAATGCAGCCATTCCCGATGGGGATATCAATGGCGTGAGTGATACTATTAATGTTGTAGATGATTGGATAGTGGAAGGAGTGCAAATTCAGCTCACGGCTAAACATGGCAGACTACCCGATTTGGCGGTGGAGCTGATTTCACCTTCAGGCACTCGTAGTGTGGTGATGACACCTTATAACGGTTATGTATATCAAGGTGATCTCACTGACCCTGCTGATCATGTCGATGGATTTGATAATACGCTTATGCTCTCTAATGCGTTTTACGGCGAGCCTGTACAAGGAGATTGGACGATTAAATTAGTTGATGTGAACAATGGCCTGTTAAAGACGGGAGTCGCAGAAACAAAAAATGGGATCACAACGTATAAGCAGGCATTTTCACCCAATGAAGCGAACGGTGAGCTGCAGGCTTGGTCTATTCAATTTCATGGGCATAGCAAGCATTAACTTTTGATTTCTTAAATAGTTAAGCTCATAGATATGAGCCTGAGTTTAGGGCTCAAATATCGTTTTTTGATGTTAATGATGCTGTTCAATCGAGCCTATAACGAATTAGCGTCATTTATATAATAAGTGAAGTGTTTTATGAAAGTGTTTATTAAATTTTTTCTGGTCTCTCTTGCATCAACAGTGGCATTTTCTTGTTTGGCAACAGAGCAAACTGGCATCATGGTGCCGAGTAATTTATTGTCAAAAGGTAAGTTAAAAGCAGGCTACGAATTGTCGAGTCCCAGTGCCTTTTTCGATGATTCTGAGCAAGCCAGTGAGGGTAAGCGAGTATTAGCGTCTCATTCTGCTCATGATAACAGTGAACCTTTGTTGGTTTCATCAACATTATTAACGGGCAAGTTAATGGTGAAATTAGCAGAGGGCGTTAATGTGAATGATTTTATTTCAAATTATGACGTCACCCTTGATTGGCAAAGTGATAATCAACTCGTGGTTATTGCGGTTCCTGACAATACCAGTGTGAATGATTTCTTTGCACTTCGTGATGCCATTAATGCAAGTGAAGATGTGAAATGGGTCGAAGTGGATAATAAATCGCCACGTTACCAAATTCACTAGCGTGAGAATATACCCGTGATGCCTGAAGATGCAGGATTCAGCTGGAATTAAAAGCCTTTTAGGCAAGGCTTTGAACAACGTGCTTAGTCATTCTAAGCTGATGTTCAATAACGCAGTATAAAAGGCTTTTAAACCAGCCCTTTGGGAGTCTGTAAAAGCACCGACTTCTGCGTTGTATCATCTTAAAAGGCAATAAGCATTCTTGCAATAATACGCCTTGAATTAGGCACTTTTACAAGCTCTGAAAACAGGCATCTTCAGGTATCACGGGTATAATATAGAAGCCTTACTTTGCTAAGGCTTTTTCATTTGAGTTCATTTTTTCGATGATATGAAGCATGGCGAATTTGAATGTAGGAATACCAAGGTCTTAGTTCTGTTGGCAGGTGAATTTGCTATGATGGTTTTTTAGCCTGGAAGGCTAATTTCATATTACCTTTCTTTTTATTCTCTAGGTTATTCTATCATCCATGATTCTGTTTTCTTTTCGTTCTTTATTATTTAATACTGGCTATTTTTGCTTTGTTTTATTTTTGGTGGGCTGCAATGATACTAATCATTCTCAGCAAAGATTGAGTGAGACCGATACATCGGTTATTGAAGTCGAGCCGACCCCTTTACCTAATCCCGATCCCAAACCTATTCCAGAGCCGATTCCTGATCCAGAACCCGATCCAGCCCCTGAGCCAGATCCAGTGCTTGAACCTAAACCCGAGCCAGCACCCGAACCCGATCCAGTGCTTGAACCTAAACCCGAGCCAGCACCCGAACCTGATCCAGTGCTTGAACCTGATCCAGAACTCGAATGGGAAGCGGATCAAGTTCATTACTTTACAGCCAAGCAGTCTGTGTATTTGACCGAACAATTACTGGATGAGAGCCATCAAGGTCATGTTCGTTTTCTGATGACGGATCCTGAGCAAGTGACGTTGGGAAAATTTGAATTTACCAATGCAGAAACAGGAGCCTTTACTTATTTGGCTGATGCGGCTGAAGGGGAAGAGGTAGTGTCTTATCGCGTGCAAAGCGCGACTCAATCTGTGGTGGGTAAAATCATTATTACCATTGCCGCAGGGGATCCTTTGTATCAAATGCAGTGGCATTTGCAAAATCGCGGGCAAACAGCATACGCAATGAGTGGCGGAGAAAGCGGGCAAGACATGAATGTCAAGGAGGCTATCGCACAAGGGCATCATGGTGAGAATATGCTTGTGGCAGTGATTGATGATGGCCTAGAGATCAGTCATCCTAATTTACACAATAATATTCTCGTTGAAGCTTCCTATAATTTTTTAACGGGGACGAATGATCCTACGCCTGTTGATGCCAGTAAGGCTCATGGTACTGCGGTTGCGGGGATCATTGCCGCAGAAGGTTGGAATAATATTGGCAATCGAGGTGTGGCGCCTAAAGCGAGTTTAATGGGGTTTAATTATCTGGAGGAGCAAAGTATTTATGGTTATTCTGAAGACAGTTTTAAGCTGACGCACGGTATTGAGGGCGACAGCCAGTCGGCACGTATTTTTAATCAAAGTTATGGCTGGGAATATCCGTATCCTAATAACATGAGCTTAAGGGAAGAAGCTTTATTGCAACATGCGGCTAATGAGGGCAAAGGGCGCTTATTTATCAAAGCGGCGGGCAATGAATATCATGGCTTTCAAAGCGGCGCTGATAAGTATTTTAGAGGGACTAATATCGCAAAAGGCGCCAGTCTTTTGCCTGTATACCATGCCAACATGTCGGCTGATCAAGCCAGTTTTTATCATTTAATGGTGAGTGCATTAAATGCAGAGGGAAGCTTGAGTCGTGATAGCACCATAGGGGCGAATATCTTTGTGAGTGCGCCAGGGGGGGAAGATGATCCTCTTCTTCCTAGGATCATTACCACTGATAGGCAAGGTTGTCATACTGGCTTTTCATATGAGGCACTGCTATCGGGGCAGTTAACGAGTTTTGATGATGGTAGCCATATTGCGAATCTTGACTGTCATTATACTGCTAGAATGGAAGGTACCTCTGCTGCTGCGCCCAATATCAGTGGCGCTATTGCGGTCATTTGGGGAGCCAATCCTGATTTAACTTGGCGGGATATTCGCCATATTTTAGCGAGCACAGCAACACAAGTGGATGCAGAAATTACCGATAAAAAAATTGAGATCATCTCTGATGTGAAACAAGCTGACTTTATCGCTATACCCAAATGGACCACTAATGCCGCTGGTTTTCATTTTCATGATTTTTATGGCTTTGGCCGTGTGAATGTCAGTGATGCCGTTGAAATGGCATTAAATTACAACACTGATTTAGGAAAATATGCTGTATCTCACTGGATTGAGTCCAATGACATTGATAAGGCCATTCCCGATGGCAGTATTTATGGGGTCAGTGACAGTATTGATTTTCAGTATGATTGGATCGTTGAAGGTGTGCAAATAGCACTAACAATTAATCATCAGCGTTTACCAGATTTAGCCATTGAACTCATTTCGCCATCGGGCACTCGCAGTGTGTTATTAACGCCTTATAACGGTTATGTGGCGTCAACATTGGAAGGTTTTGAAAATACAGTGATGTTATCTCATGCATTTTATGGTGAGAAGAGTCAGGGGGATTGGCGACTTAAAGTGACTGATGTGAATAGTGGCGAGTTCTATTTTGGTACTTATTTTAGAAATATGCCCTATGAAGATGCGATTGTTAATGAAACCAATGGCGAGCTTATTTCTTGGTCTTTGCGTATTCATGGTCATGCCGTTAATTAAGGAAATACAATGAAAAAAATAGCGTTTTTTGTATTATTGATAAGCTGGACTTCATTGACTCTCGCTTCAGAGCCGTTATTCATAGATGGTGATGAGGGTTTTATGCCCTCAGCTCAAGATAAGTATAATGGCAGAGATCCTCGTGTTTTCGTTCAGAATGAGATAGTGGCGAGAACTAAAATGTCATCACTGTCATCTTCTCAAGGCATTTTGCAGCCAACACTCACAGGCATCATTAGTTTGCAGCTTAAACCTCAGATTGATCTTGATAGTTTTATTCAAGATTACCCTGTGAATATTCATTGGCGGAGTGATTTTAATCTTGTGGATGTGAAACCCTCAGCGCTTCTAAATTTAACTCATCTTGCTGATATCAAATATTTTTTTGAATTAATCTCTGAGCTTAAAGCCAGTGATAATGTCATTTGGGTGGAGGCGGGGCGCGCCGATAGGCGCCAAAGAATTAAATGAAGGCTAAAAGTTAATAAGCCAATTGAGGTGGAGGCCAGCATAAGTATGATTTTTACCGTTAGCGATTTCACCATTATTAATGCCAGCTTTAATGTTTTTCTCGCCGATACTATGAGCAAATAGCCCAGAGAGAGCGAAACCATTTTTTAGGGTATATTGGGCTATTAAGCCCAACTCCACATGGTTTATGCCTTTAGTTTGTCGAGTCACATAATGCACATCGTAACCTTGAGTAACATAAGGGGTTAAGTGAAGCTGCTGATTGATGGCCCAGTCACTGTGAAGTGATAATTCAAGAAAGTAACCCGAGGCTTGAGTTGAATAATCATAGGTAATAGAAGGCATTAACCATGGGTATTGGCTATAAGTGAAATGGGCTAACCATTCATTATCAAAACCGGGTTCATCACCTCTGTATTCATCTCTTTGATAGGCTATTCCAGCATCCAGATGATCCAGAATAGTAAAATCATATTCAATGCCTAAGTTCCACTCTATATAGTTGAGTTGGTCGCCTCGCCCCAATGCGACATAATAGTTAAATGCATTTTGCGTCAAGGTGGCCGTGCTCCAATAAATGCCCCCTTTTCTTAAATTATTTTGACCTTGAGAGACATATTGACTGTCCCAACCGAGATCCAGTGAAAATTGAAAATCTGTTTTACGTTTGATGGTATGGTGCCTCTTGAGTGAGTTTGTACTATGAGGCTTATGAGGAGAAAATGAGCTTGTTGATTGGGTTGATTGGGTTGATTGGGTTGATTGGGTTGATTGGGTTGATTGGGTTGATTGAGGTGTTGAATTGCTAGGGGGGCTGTTTGGATCTGTGTCACTGGTATCAGCTTTAACCGAATGATAACTAAATAGGCTTAATAACATGAAGAGTCTGGCGAAGTGTCTGGCGATGGTTGGCATAGTGTCAACTTATCCTTAAAGTAGAGCAATTATCTTTCCATTGGATTAACTGTAGGCTAATTTCGGTGTTTTTGAAGTGAGCGTTTGCGTTGTTTTTGTCATTTTCCTTGAATAACGGCGCTACTGCCCATATTTCATCTTCATAGATAAAGACAAAATCAATTGCTGAGGACAGCCATGAATAATCCCTTGCTAACGGGTTCAGAGTTACCCTTGTTTTCTCAAATTAAACCTGAACATATACAAGTTGCTGTTGAACAGGCGATAGAAAAGTGCCGCAGTACTGTTGAGACTATTTTAGCGAAAAATACTGATTTTACTTGGAATAATCTCGTGGCGCCTTTGGAGCAAGTTGATGATGAATTAAATCAAATTTGGTCACCGATTTCTCATATGAATGCGGTTGTGAGTAATGATGAGTTACGTGCCGCTCATGATGCGTGTTTACCTTTGTTATCAGAATACGGAACATTTATTGGTCAGCATCAAGGTTTATATCAAGCTTATAAATCATTGAGAGAGTCAGTCGAGTATGGCTCAATGAGCCCGGCTAAGAAGAAGGCGGTTGATAACAGTTTAAGGGATTTTGAATTATCAGGGATTGGGCTAGGTGATGATGACAAAGCGCGTTATGGCGAATTGGTCAAGCGATTGTCAGAGCTGACGAGTCAATTTTCAAATCAATTATTAGATGCAACACAAGCTTGGAGCAAGTTGCTCATGAAAGAGGAAGATCTAGCAGGTTTGCCTGATTCGGCCATTGCGGCAGCAAGGTCCATGGCTGAGGCAAAAGGCGAAACAGGTTGGTTGTTTACTTTAGATATTCCTTCATACTTGCCTGTTATGTCCTACAGTGAAAATAGGGCGTTGAGAGAGGAATGCTATCGTGCATTTGTCACTCGAGCATCGGATCTCGGCCCCTTTGCAAAGCAATTTGATAATGGTCCGTTAATGGATGAAATCGTGTCTTTACGCCATGAACTCGCTCAATTGCTTGGATTTGAGAGTTTTGCTCACAAATCATTAGCGACTAAGATGGCGGACTCTCCTGAACAAGTATTGAGCTTTTTGAAGGAGTTAGCTGAGCGTTCAAAAGAGCAAGGTCAAGCTGAATTAGCGGAGTTAAAAGCTTTTGCGCAGCAGCACTATCAAGTGAGTCAGCTTGAACCTTGGGATTTAGGGTTTTATGGTGAGAAATTAAAACAACATAAATATGAGATATCGCAAGAAATTTTAAGACCTTACTTCCCTGAAGATAAAGTTTTATCAGGCTTGTTTTATACTGTTTCTCGTTTGTTTGGCTTAACAATCACAGAGCTTTTTGATTTTGAAACTTGGCATCAAGATGTGCGTATGTTTGAAATCAAAGATGAGGAAGGGGTGGTTAGGGGACGTTTTTACCTCGACTTATATGCCCGTGAAGGTAAGCGCGGCGGCGCTTGGATGGCTGATTGTCGAGTTAGGCGTATCAATCATTCGAAATTACAGCTTCCTGTTGCATTTTTGACGTGTAACTTTAATGGCCCTGTTGATGGAAAGCCTGCTTTATTTACCCATGATGAAGTGACCACTTTATTTCATGAATTTGGTCATGGGATCCATCATATGTTGACGAAAATCGATGTCGCGGATGTATCGGGGATCAATGGTGTACCTTGGGATGCGGTCGAATTACCGAGCCAATTTATGGAAAATTGGTGTTATGAAACCGAGGCATTAGCCGAAATTTCAGGTCATTATGAAACGGGTGAACCTCTGCCTCAATCTTTATTGGATAGAATGTTGGCAGCGAAAAATTTTCAGTCTGGCATGATGATGTTGAGACAGCTTGAATTTTCTTTATTTGATTTTAGGTTGCATCTGGAATTTGAGCCTAATAAAGGGGCAAATATTCAAGAAAAATTAGATGAGGTTCGTGATCAAGTTGCTGTGGTAAAAGCGACAGCGTTTAATCGTTTTCAGCATAGTTTTGCGCATATTTTCGCTGGTGGCTATGCCGCAGGTTATTACAGCTATAAATGGGCCGAAGTCTTATCTGCGGATGCTTTCTCATTATTTGAAGAGCAAGGTATTTTTAATGGTGAAACAGGGCAGCGTTTCTTGAAGAATATTTTAGAAATGGGAGGCTCGGAAGAACCTATGGTCTTGTTTACTCGTTTTAGAGGGCGTGAACCTCAAATTGATGCATTACTACGTCACAGTGGAATAAAAGCGGCGTAAGATAAATATTTTTTGAATCATTAAAGGGCACTTTCTTGTGCCCTTTTTACATCTTGCTGTTTGTGACGGTTTGTTGTCTGGTCAGACCTGTGTTAGCATGTCGTTTTATTTTGTTATTAGGTAGTCGTTTTTCATGAACCTGTATTTTAGGTTATTTTGGTTATTAGCGTGGCGTAGTCGCCGTTGTAGTGCTATTGATTTTTTAGATACGAGTCGTATAAGTTATCGTGCTTTACCCTCAGACTGTGATATTAATTTTCATTTGACCAATTCTCGTTATTCCGCCTTTATGGATTTAGCGAGAACGTATATGTTGGCGGAAATGGGGTTACTTTCTCGTTTTATTAAGCTGGGTTGGATGCCCATTGTCAATGCCGTTGAATTTACTTATATCCGTGATATCAAGCCATTTGCTAAATTTGAGATAGAAACAAAATTAGTGGGTTGGGATGAGAAATATTTTTATATTGAACAACGTTTTGTTAGTCAAAAAGGCTTGCACTGTATTGTGCACGTGCGAGGGGTTTTTGTTTGTAAAGGGAAGCAAGTGACTATCGAGTCAATGTTAAAAGAAGTGGGTTTTGAGCAGAATACGCCTGAATTACCTGACGAAGTATTAAAATGGAAAGATTTTTTACAGTTAAAAAAACAAAAAAATACTTAAGTGATTATTCGGGGTCAGCGTCTTTTTCCATTTCGGCAAGCTCCACTTCTTGTTTTACTTGTAAGTAAGCACCTCGAAGTTGGGCTTGCATCCAATATCGTCCTAAATGTTCATAATGCAATAATTGAAATTCATGCTGTAAGCTTGACAAACAAGGGATTAATCCACAGTCAGCTAGACTAAAATGTTCACTGCAAAGCCAGTAACTTGAGCTTAATTTATCATCGATCTCACTCAAGAATGTGTTTATATTATTCTTTAATCCCTTTAACTTTATTTGATCCATTGGATGGTGTTTTTTTGCCACTTCAAAGGCTGTGATCACTTGGTGTAAGTCATGTTCAATTAAACGATCATAGAGGCGTATTTCAAGAGAATGCTTCATATTTTGAGGTAATAATTGTGTACCTGTGTCTAAAATACTATCGATTAATTCTATGATGATACTGGATTCAGGCAATTTTGTGTCATCATGGAGTAATAGCAAGGGTAAGCGAGCTAAGGGAGAGAGGCTTTTAAAATCATGGCGAGATTTTGCATGAGTCAGATCAACAATTTGTGGATGGAAATAAGCCTGCTTTTCATATAAGGCGATCAATACCTTTTGCGAATACCGACACAGAGGATGATAATACAGCTTCATTGAGTAGAGTACCAACTGATGATCTTTGCTTGTAAGTATAGTCGGATTCTTTTTTATTATGCTTTTTATCGAGGTTTTTTGAGTTCTGATTGATAGGGTGAATTATCATAGACAAAAGGGATTTTTAAAGCGTAAACTACTGAATATTACTCAACATTATTCGTGTTTTCATGACGCATTTAGAATCATTTTCGACTATTTATCAGCGCGCCTGTGAAAGAAAAGGCGGTGAAACATCACTTGAAAGTTTGCTTGAGCCAGTTGGAAGCGCATCGGCCATAGCGCAGCTTCCTGAGAATAGGCTACTGTCTGCGTTAAGTAAAAAAGTTTTTCAAAGTGGGTTTGTCTGGAGAATTGTTGAGTCAAAGTGGCCTGCTTATGAGCAGGCTTTTTTTAATTTTGAGCCAATGAAAGTGCTGATGTTATCGCCTGAACAATGGCAAGCTAGAGCTAGTGATCCCACATTGATCCGTCACTATAAAAAGACTTTAGCGATTTATGATAATGCTTTGATGATGGAAGAGTTCAGACTCGAACAAGGTGGTTTGCCTCAAATAATTAGTGATTGGCCTGAAGACGATATTATTGGCTTATGGGCACTATTAAAATCAAAAGGAACGCGATTAGGTGGAAACACAGGGCCTTATTTTTTACGCTCTATTGGAAAGCCGACTTTCTTATTAACAAATGATATAAAGGGTTATTTTAAAACTCATCAATTAATTGATTATGGTTTTACCAGTCAAAGTGGTCTCAAGCAAGTTCAAGCAGTCTTTAATCATTGGCAACAAGAAAGTGGGCGGAATTTGTCGACATTAAGCCGTATTCTAGCAATGAGTGTGGGTGATAATCGTGTTTAGAGTCATTCGCAATTTATTGTCGCTTTTAAAGTGTGAAGGTAAAGTATCATAGATACTGAACTTTCGAGGGTAAATAGGTATTTACAGTAATATATTTGTTGTTAAATATTTATGTTTATGAGCCTATCTTGTTTGATAGGCTTTATTATTTTTGGTTATGGGATAAATGTAAGATATATAATAACCATCTGTTTTATTTGCTATTTAAATTAGTTGTAGGGTAAGTGAAACATAGTTAATTCATTAAAGTTGATTAAACCTTTTAAAAGAGGTTTCTTATCAGTTGAAACATACACTAGTATTGGGTTAATTTTTAAGTGTTTTTATTTTATTTATATCTATAATTTTAGAAAGATAAAATCCATTGGTTTTGTTTGCCCATTGGTTTTGTTTGATAGTAAAGCGTGACATTTTTCTTAATGAGTGAATCTTTTATTTTTTGTTTTTTTATTGTTAGGAGTGTTTATGAGGCAAATGACACATTTTGCCATAATGTTAAGTGCGCTGTTTCTTCTTTCTGCTTGCGATTCAAACGAAAAAAGTGATTCATTAACGACAGTTCCTGCTATTGATGTGGGCGTCATCACAGTGTCAACGAAAGCGCAGCCAATAAAAGTCGAACTTCCTGGTCGAGCGGTTGCTTATTTAGAATCTGAAGTGAGGCCGCAAGTGGGAGGCATTGTCACCAAACGTAGCTTTACGGAAGGGGGATTTGTCACTAAAGGTCAGTCCTTATATCAAATTGATCCTTCGCAATATAAAGCTGCTTTGATGAATGCTCAGGCTGAATTGCAAAGCGCAAAAGCCACATTGTCTTCGGCTAAATCAAAAGCGAAGCGTTATAAAGTGTTACTTAAAACGAATTCTATTAGTCAGCAGGACTTTGATGATGCGCAGGCTTTGTACAAAGAAGCACAAGCACAAATAGCAGTGAATGAAGCCAATGTACACACAGCTCAAATCAACCTTAAATACACAGAAGTGACGGCGCCTATTTCTGGAAGAATTGGTAAATCTAGTGTAACGGAAGGGGCTTTAGTGACCGGAAATCAAACGGATGTACTGGCTTATTTACAGCAAATTGATCCCATTTATATCGATATTCCGCAGTCAAGCAATCAATTTACTTATTTTAATAATCAAATTAAAAGTGGCAAGCTTAAAGCAACGAAGGAGGATAATGTTCAACTCATTTTAAATGATGATTCCTTTTATGAATTACGTGGCAGTATTCAATTTTCAGACATTAATGTAGATGAGGGGACAGGCAGTGTGACCTTAAGGGCTGAGTTTGCTAACCCTGATCATAGACTATTGCCTGGTATGTATGTGAGAGCTCTGTTGAATGAAGGGATCGATGAGAAAGCCATATTGGTTCCTCAAAAAGCGGTGACACACAATGTAAAGGGACAAGCTGTTGTCATGCTGGTTAGTAAAGACAATAAGATAGTGTCTAGGGTGGTCGCGACCGCAGAAGCGATTGATAATCAATGGCGCATTACAGATGGCTTAGAAGCGGGTGACAGAATAGTGGTCAGTGGATTACAGAAAATACAAGTGGGTAGCTTGGTCCATCCAACGCCTGTCTTAACGTCAACAGAAAATTAGAGTATTCAGATGGCACGTTTTTTTATTGATCGTCCGATATTTGCTTGGGTTATTGCCATTATTATTATGCTATTTGGTATTTTAGGCATAACACGTTTGCCTGTTTCGCAATACCCAGATATTGCCCCACCAACGATTGAAATTCAGGCGAGTTATTCAGGTGCTTCTGCCGAAACCATGCAGAACAGTGTCACGCAAGTGATAGAGCAGCAAATGATAGGCCTAGATCATTTACGTTACATTTCATCAAGCAGTGATAGTTCTGGATCGGCAACCATTACGTTAACCTTTGATGCTGGAACTGATCCTGATATTGCTCAAGTTCAAGTACAAAATAAATTGCAATTAGCGACGCCGCTTTTACCTCAAGAAGTGCAAAGCCAAGGTGTAAGTGTTAATAAATCCAGTTCAGGCTTTTTAATGGTGATAGGGTTTGTGTCTGAAGATGGTTCGATGTCAAAAGGGGATATAGCTGATTATGTTGGATCAAATCTAGAAGAACCCATTAGCCGTATCTCTGGTGTTGGGCAAGTGAAAGTTTTTGGCGCGCAATATGCGATGCGTATTTGGCTCAATCCGCTCAAACTGGTTAAATATGGCTTGACCACTATTGATGTGGAATCTGCTATTACGGCTCAAAATGCTCAAGTTACTTCGGGCCAGTTAGGCGGTTTACCTGCTACACAGGGGCAGGAACTGAATGCAACCATTACGGCGCAGAGTCGTTTGCAAACTGCGCAGCAATTTAAAGACATTATCATCAAATCAGATACAAACGGCAGTATTGTTCGTTTATCCGATGTGGCAAGAGTCGAATTGGGCTCTGAAGATTATTCGGTGAATTCTTTTTATAATAATAAACCTTCTTCAGGTATGGCTGTGGTACTGGCCACAGGTGCAAATGCATTAGCAACGGCTGATGCCGTGAAAGCAAAGATAAAGGAAATGAAGCCTTATTTTCCAGAAGGGATGGAGGTCGTTTACCCTTTTGATACAACCCCCTTTATTGCAAAGTCGATAGAAAATGTTGTGCAAACTTTGTTAGAAGCTATCGTGCTTGTTTTTTTAATCATGTACCTTTTTTTGCAGAACTTTAGGGCAACCCTTATTCCTACTATTGCTGTTCCTGTCGTTCTTTTAGGGACGTTTGCTATATTGTCCTTTACGGGGTTTTCTATTAATACTTTGACCATGTTTGCCATGGTATTGGCTATTGGTTTGCTGGTTGATGATGCCATTGTGGTGGTTGAAAATGTCGAACGTATTATGGAAGAGGAAGGACTAAGTCCCTTAGAAGCAACAAAAAAATCTATGGGGCAGATCACAGGTGCTCTCGTTGGGATCGGCCTGACGTTATCCGCCGTATTTGTTCCCATGGCCTTTATGTCAGGGTCAACAGGTGTTATTTATAGACAATTTTCAATTACCATCGTTTCTGCAATGGCACTGTCTGTTTTAGTGGCATTGATTTTGACGCCAGCACTTTGTGCGACATTACTTAAACCTATCCCTAAAGGTGTAAAGCAGGAAAAAAAAGGTTTTTTTGGTTGGTTTAATCAAAGCTTAGATAGGCTATTGAGTCGTTATCAGAACAATGTTTCTCGCATGATTAAACGCACTGGTAGGGTAATGTTGGTTTATTTAGCCTTGATTGGTATTGTTGCTTGGATGTTTATGCGTATGCCGACGGCTTTTTTTCCTGAAGAAGATCAAGGTGTGTTGTTCACTCAAGTCGCTCTTCCTGTTAATGCCTCTTTGGAACAGACAGAGAAGGTCATCAAGCAGGCGACCAATTATTATTTAAATGAAGAATCAAAAAATGTACGTTCTGTTTTTGCTGTGGCAGGTTTTAATTTTTCGGGAAGCGGGCAAAACATGGGAATGGCATTTGTTGGTCTTAAAGATTGGTCTGAACGTAAGGGGCTAGGTCAGGATGTACAATCTATTGCGAACCGAGCCATGATGGCCTTTTCTCAATTTAAAGATGCCTTGGTATTTGCTTTTGCGCCGCCAGCAGTCATACAGTTAGGTACGTCAAATGGGTTTGATTTGTATCTACAAGATAAAAATGGTCAAGGTCATGATAAGTTAATGCAAGCCAAAGATAAGTTACTGGCATTGGCAGCGAATGATCCTAAATTGGTGGGGGTGCGCATGAATGGATTAGAAGATGCACCCACTTATCAGTTACATATTGATTATGCTAAATTGAGCGCCTTAGGTGTGAGTATTAGTGATGCAACGAGCGTACTGACTACAGGGTGGGCAAGCAGTTATGTTGATGACTTTATTGACCGAGGCCGAGTAAAAAAAGTGTATGTACAAGGTGATGCGCCTTATCGTATGCAGCCGGACAATTTAGGTGATTGGTATGTTAAAAACGATCAAGATGAACTCGTTCCTTTTTCTGCCTTTACAACGGCGACTTGGGAGTTGAGTGCACCAGGCTTACAACGTTTTAATGGATTGTCTGCGGTGAATATTCAAGGGGCAAGTGCGCCAGGTGTGAGTTCTGGCGAAGCAATGCAAGAAATGCAAAAGCTGGTGGCGCAGTTACCGCCCGGATTTGGTATTGAGTGGAATGGCTTGTCATATGAAGAGAAGTTATCCGGTGGGCAAGCACCTATGCTGTATGCACTTTCTATTGCCTTTGTCTTTTTAGTGTTAGCTGCATTATATGAAAGTTGGTCAGTGCCTTTAGCGGTTATTCTGGTGGTGCCTTTAGGTGTGATAGGAGCGCAATTAGCGACGAGCAGTCGTGACTTATCCAATGACATTTTCTTTCAGGTTGGCTTGCTAACAACTATTGGTTTAGCGACGAAAAATGCCATTTTAATTATTGAATTTGCTAAAGCCTATTATGATCGTGGTGAAAGCCTCATTAATGCGACCTTGCAGGCGATCAAAATACGTTTGAGACCTATTTTAATGACCTCACTTGCATTTGGATTAGGTGTGTTGCCGCTGGCATTAAGCACAGGTGTGGGGGCGGGGGCACAAAATGCGATCGGTACTGGTGTTGTCGGCGGTATGCTCAGTGGCACTTTCTTAGGTATTTTCTTTATTCCGATCTTTTTTGTGATTGTGGAGCGATTATTTAGTTCAAAAGAAAAGCAGTTAGGGCTGAAGAAGTAATCTTTTGTATTGGTAATGACTGCTATTGTATCAAATAGCAGTCATTTTTATTTATGGTGTCTTTTTTATTGGTAATGAGATACCTGTCTTTAGTTTTTTAACGATCAATAGGCAAAAAAAGACCCATGTGAATGGGTCAAGGGGATAGTGTCAATTAGCTTAACCTTTATGAAAGGGGGATATAGATCTGTTTCATTAAACGCTAAGCTTCATATTACTGTACTAGTATATAAGTTTTCTTCTGTATGCTTGCTGAATGTTACAGATGAATTTAAATCAATATGACATTTTTGAGCACAAGATGGTGCATGGCAAGTTGTAAAGGGACGTGATGCAATAGGCAAAAAAAAGACCCATGTGAATGGGTCAAGGGGATGGGTTTGCTTAAGGTCTTTACATGAATAATTCTGTATTGAACAGAATGTCAGTATTCAACTTCACAATGATATTAGTATATAAGTATTAAGCTGTATTGTTACTGAATAGGCAGTAACAAGAGTGGTGAGGCAATATTATTTCAAACATCGAGTATAGATGTGAATATGAATATTGAGAAGTAAAGCATTAGCAATAAAAAAGACCCAGAGATTCTGGGTCAAAAAGGCATTATTAGTCGGTTAGAGCTAATGAATATAATTTACTCGATTGATGACTTTACGTATCTTAGATTAATTGCGTATTGACTAATTTTGTTTTTTGTTTTTTGTCTTTTTTGTCATTGTTTTTTAACATTAAATTTTACTGCTCACTCTTACAATAAAGCTTGTAATAAAAAGGTTGCTGAGAAAATAAAATATTCTCTTATGTGTAGGTTAATACTAATTAATAGTATAAACAAACAGTTAATAAAAAGGGGGGGGTAACGCTTCTTTTATCAGAAGAATCTAATAAAAGGTGTCATTAATGATATTGCTATTTTAATTGTAACTAAATATGTTTGTGGTAATGAAAGATAACGAAGGCTGGCTTATTAACCTGAACTCGGGATAATGAGTGTCAAAAATGTGAGGTAACCCATTTAATATCAAAAAATTGAATGAAATTGGGGCATTCTTTATTTTCGAACTTGGCTTAATACTTCAATTTTTGTCGATATCAAGGCGTGATTTCGTATCTAATAGCAGGCTATTAGTAGAAAGCACAACACAGATAGCGGCAGAAATAGTGCTATTAAGCGGCGCTGCTTATCCCGAATTCAGGTTTATTATCTTCATGGGTATTTTTTGGCTTTAAGGCTAGCGTTATTTAAAGTGCTAAATGCGTTAATTAAAATTGATCCCGTTAACAGTGGATTTTTATATAGAAATGATGGAGAGTAAGTGAGAGGTATACGCGAATAAATAGGATATTAAGGTTGCATTGATGGAAGGAATAATACTGGCGCTAGGGATATTATTAGTGATCACCTATTTGTGGATAATGAGTTTATTTAAAAAACGCGACGCAACACTTGAAGCCTTGGACACTATTGACTCTTATGTTTTAGCGCAAATTAACCTGCTACTAAAATGGCAAGGATCGGCGATATTATTAATGGAAGAAGAGGTTAAAGCCGCTTTAGCCGATATAGCCAATGATCTTAAAGTGGATTATGATAAACTTAACTGGAAATCTGTTGAGCGACATTTCGCAGATATGCTTCACTTTGAGCAATTAACGCAATCGGCATTGAAGGAGATGGTACAAAATAGTCCATTGGTACAAGAGACAGAGTTATTGCGAGGAGTACAAACTTATCAAGATCTGGCTGAGTCCATCAAGGATGCCTATCAATATTATAATGTGGTTGTCAGTGAATTTAATACTGCGGTTAATGCTTTCCCTGGTGTCATTATCGCTTATTTATTAAGAGTCAAAAGCCTGCCGTTATATCCCATAAAACTATGCCCGTGACTGAGGGATCCCCACTTTTCTGGCTCATAAACAATGAATACTGATTGTGAAGTGAGCCAAGTTATACAGC
>NZ_CANLZC010000079.1 GCF_947495455.1 uncultured Shewanella sp.
GTTCCCAAATAAAATCAACTTCCTGGGAATCACCTGTGAGTAAAAAAACTGGGGATTCATCAGTCACGGGTATAAATACTGTTATTACTAAAGTCAATAATCGAGATTCATTAAGCCATCATTCACTTAAGACTCATGTTCAAAGAGATATAAAGAGGTGATATGAAAAGCAAACGTTATAACAAAATTCTTCTTACTGGCGCTTCAGGCTTTCTAGGTCATATTATCTTATTCCGGCTGCTAACCGATTATTTGTGTGACATTATCATATTATTACGCCCAGGAGCAGAACTACTACAACTCAAAAAAAATGTGGAAGATTATTCTAAAAATAGTCATATTTCCATAAGTCGCAGTCAATGGGATAGAGTGACACCAATATTCGTCTCTCAACCAGGGATAAGCTTACCTAAAAGTCTTGAACAAAAAACAGGCGTTATTGATGCGATTTTTCATGCCGCAGGTAATGTTAGTTACTTCGATACAGAGCAATTACACATAGGCAATGTACAATACACAAATAATCTTATCCAACTTGCTAAGCGCTGCCATGCTCAACAATTTATCTATATATCAACAGCTTTTTCTTCTGGCTATAAAGATATACCTATTTTAGAGCAAAGCTGTTACCCTCCTTTTAACGATCCTACTGCCTATGTCACATCTAAACGCCATGCAGAAACGTTAGTTGAACAAAGTGGAATACCTTATTTCATTATGCGTCCCTCCATCGTCATTGGGCACAGTAAAACAGGCTATTATAGAGGTAAGCGTTACGGTCTTTATCAACAATGGATGTTAATGGAGAAGCTTTTTCATAACCACTATATTGCAAACTGGCATTATGTCGCCAATAGAAAAAAGCTCCAGCTAGTTCATTGTGATAGTTTTGAAAATATGCTGTTTGCAGCAATAGAAACATTACCGGTTAATACACACGTTAATATTGTTTCTGAATCAAGTACGTTACCCAGTTATCGCGATGCTGTCGATTTATGGTTTAAGAGAGTACTCAAGCCCAAATCCATTTCCTACTATGATAATTATGACTCTCTGCCACTAAACAAATTATCCAGAAAAGAAAGAATGTTTTTTAACTTAATAAAAACCAATACCGAAATAGCCACCGCTTCTTGGTTTTTTGAAACCACTTCGAGCCAACAAATACAAGCCAAAGGGATTGAAATAAACGATGTCACTTTAACCTCTCTCTTAAGCTGTCAAAATCGCTTCATTAAGCAATCAAGCTTACTTAATCTCTAATAACATGTTTACTTTCAAACGAACAGCCTACTTAGACAACAATGCAACGACGCCACTTTCGTCAGACGTCATTAACGTCATGGATCAGGTGTTAAAAAAGCATTTTGGTAATCCTTCTTCATTGCATCAACTCGGTTATAATGCGGCCAACCTAATCACCTCTGCCCGAAAGCACATTGCATCAGCCATCAATAGCCAACAAGAAAATATATTCTTTACTTCCACGGCATCGGAAGCCAATAATCAAGTGCTTCATAGCCTAGTAGAAGCATTTGACATACAATCTCAAAAGCTCAAAATTATCAGTAGTCCAATTGAGCATATGTCTATTATCGCAACCTTAAGTGCTCTGAAAAACAAAGGAGTCATCGTTGAGTATTTAAAAGTCAATACTAATGGTCAAGTTGATATAAAAGCCGCAGAAGCGCAAATCGATGATAACACTGGCTTAGTGTGTTGTATGTTAGCCAACAATGAAATTGGCAGCATTCAACACATTGAAGTACTAGCCAAAATAGCAAAAAAACACAATGCGCTCATCTTATCGGACTGTGTACAAGCGCTAGGAAAAATACCAATCAACGTGGAAGAACTTAATCTAGATTATGCCACGTTTTCAGCCCACAAAGTGCATGGTCCAAAAGGTATTGGCGCCATTTATGTCAAAAGCGGGGCTCCATTTCACAGCTTAATAAAGGGAGGAGGACAAGAAAGCGGTTTAAGAGCGGGTACAGAGAGCACCCATAATATCGTCGGCTTTGGTCAAGCATGTCTCGCTATCCCTCACTTACTCAAAAAAGCAAGCATGACTTTACAATTAAAAATGTCATTGAAAGAAAAGCTAATATCAATGAATAAAGGGATCACCTTCAATGCTGAACACCAAAATACGCTGAATAATACACTCAGCATTACCATTCCCAATGTCGACAAACAAAGCCTTATTGCCTTTTTAGATCATCATAATATTTGCATATCCACGGATTCAGCATGCTGCAGTCACACAACTTCGGCGTCACATGTGCTCATTGCTATAGGGTTAAATGAAAAAAAAATCAATGAAACCATACGAGTCAGTTTATCTACACAAACAACCGAAAAAGAGATCGAGTATTTCATCACAAAGTTACAGCATTTTTTCGACACTTGCGCGCAAAAAAATATTACCTTAATTTCCCCTCAAAATCTTGATGATGCATTCTTAAGAACAAAAGATCATTATTTGCTCGATATTCGAAGTCAATTTGAAAGGTTGTTAATGAAAAGCATGCCCAACTCTCATGAATGTCATGTGTTCAATGCTCAGCCCATCATACGTACTTTTGATAAAAACGATAAACTGATTTTAGTTTGTTCTTCTGGAATGAAAGCAATGATATTTGCATACCAATTGTCTCGAGCAGGTTTTCAGCATATTCACGTTCTCGCGGGGGGATTACTCGCTTGGAGAAAAGCCCATAAACAAACTCATCAAAAAATGAACAAATAAAAGTAATGTAAAAAGAGGCGACCCAGTGAACATATCCACTATTATTGAAGCATATCTGCTTCAATAAGGTGTCATTCATGCTAGCTACCCTACCACTGTTTGATAGTCACTTTCATATTATTGACCCTAGGTTTGCTTTAATCCCCAACCAAGGTTATTTACCCGACGCTTTTACCGTGGCAGATTATCGCCATCAAACTCATCAATACCAGATCTGTGGTGGAGCCATAGTATCAGGATCGTTTCAAGGCTTTGACCAAGATTATTTGATAGATGCACTCACACAGTTAGGGCCAAATTTTGTCGGCGTCACTCAACTCCCTGCTCACACACCAGATGCTAAAATACTCTCGCTCCATCAAGCAGGCGTTCGTGCGTTGCGCTTTAATTTAAAACGGGGAGGATCAGAGGATATCAGTCAGATGACGCATATGGCTCACCGAGTTTATGATCTCGTAGGCTGGCACATTGAACTGTATATTGATAGTAATGACCTACTTTCACTTCATCATCAACTCGTCACACTTCCCGCCGTCAGTATCGATCATTTAGGACTGAGCAAAACAGGGCTTCCTACTTTACTTAAGCTGGTTGAACAAGGCATTAAAGTCAAAGCCACAGGCTTTGGAAGAGTTGATTTTAATATCAACAACGCATTAAAAGATCTTTATTCAGCCAATCCTAGCGCGCTCATGTTTGGTACTGACATGCCTTCTACCCGTGCACCACGCCCCTATAAAAACGACGACTTTTTAATTGTTATTGATACCTTAGGTGAGCATGCGGCTCAAAGGGTATTATCTAAAAACGCACAAGAGTTTTATCAAAAATCAACACAGCTTGAGTAAGAACCATAATAAAGACACAATGTTTTTTTGAAGCTTTCAACGAGAACTTCACCGAAATGCCCATAGGCTTTTTCTACAAAAAGGAGCATACTCTAGTATTGTACACATGCTTCACACAATTCGAGCAAGCCCATGATCCAAGACAGGGCCAGTCAAATGGTCATATTCCATACCTTAGTAAATGTTGGCAATTTCACCGCAGCAGCAGAAAAACTACATGTATCCACTTCCCATGTCAGTAAACAATTATCATTACTTGAAAGCCAACTCAATGTGAAATTGGTTCAACGCACAACACGCAGCTTTACATTAACAGAAGCAGGTCAGCACTTTGCTCACCATTGCGAAAAAATTATTTATCATATTCAAGAAGCAAACCTATTAATGGATGGCGTACGGGATGATGTTTCAGGTATATTGAGACTCGGCGTCTCGCAATCATTTGGCACATTACATATCATTCCTGCTATTGAACAACTACGGAAACAATATCCAGAATTGACTGTAGAGATCCGCTTATTTGATCATAAAGCCAATATGTTAGAAGAAAATTTAGATCTTTGGCTCACCAATTTTGAAGAAATCCCTGAAGGTTATGTTGCACAAAGATTAGCCGACACACGCTTCATTCTGGCCGCCTCTCCCGATTACCTTATTCATCATGAGCAACCTCATCATCCCAATGATCTCATCCAACACAATTGCCTGATTTATCAAAGTAGCCTAAGAAATTATGATCACTGGGCTTTCTCCAAATACCATGAAAAACTATGTATCAAAGTATCAGGCAATTACCGTGTCGATTTAGCTGAAGCCGTTCGAGATGCGGCTATCTCAGGTTGGGGCATCGCTTATTTGGCCAGTTATTTACTGCGTGACGAATTTCGTCATGGTCAATTGGTGCAACTTTTACCTGATTGGAAAGCCTGTCAACACATGCCTTTCTATGCCGTCTATCCCTGTCGAAAACATCTGGCTAAAAAAACGTCCGCGGCGTTAAACTTCTTTAAAAAACATATTGGTCTCACTCCCTATTGGGACACTCATTTAAAACCCTTTGTCAAAATCTAAGTCAGTAAAAGTCGTTAATTTATTTTCCATAAGAAAAGTATTATTTCCTTATGGAAAATATAAATCGCAATAACATTGTAAATAACTGTAAATTATGAATTTAGTTATTATTAGAAAAAGCAAAAAAAATACACTTACATTTCGTTAATAAAGTGAGATTGCATGATCCCACTATAAGCCTAGAATGCGCCATTTATTTTATTACTCATTGAGGCTTACATGGTATCCTTGCTCGGTATCGGCGTCATTTTACTCATTGCTTGGCTATTATCCAATAATCGCCAACATATCCCCCTTCGCACAGTCACACTGGCTTTTATTTTACAAATCACCTTTGCTTTATTGGTGTTGTACATTCCAGCCGGTAAAGCGGCATTAAACCGCACAACCGAAGTGATTTCCAGTGTGATAAATTATGGGCAAGAAGGGATTAACTTTCTCTTTGGTGGCTTGGCTACTGGCAATGTCGGTTTTGTTTTTGCTATTAATGTACTGGGTATTATCATCTTCTTTTCTGCCTTAATTTCCGGCCTGTATCATATTGGTGTCATGTCTAAAATTATCAATGTTATTGGAGGCGGATTACAAAAAGTATTAGGTACTGGACGAGCTGAATCTTTATCGGCAACAGCTAATATTTTCGTCGGATTGATTGAAGCCCCCTTAGTCATTAAACCTTACCTTAAAAAAATGAGCGACTCCCAGTTTTTTGCCGTCATGACCTGCGGCCTTGCCTCCGTTGCTGGCAGTACTATGGTCGGGTATGCCGCTCTGGGTGTCGATCTGAACTACTTGATTGCTGCATCCTTTATGTCTGCTCCTGCCGGCCTTCTAATGTCTAAAATGCTTTTTCCACCTCATAAAGATGAACAGCAGGCAGATGAAATTACCTCAGTGGAAATACCAAAAGCGACCAACGTCGTAGAAGCACTGGCTGATGGCGCCATGTCAGGCCTTAGAATTGCCGTCGCCGTGGGTGCAACACTACTGGCATTTATTGGTGTCATCGCCTTGCTTAATGGTCTATTGGGTATGTTTGGTGATTTGATTGGTATAAAACTCAGTTTTCAACTGATCATGGGCTACTTGTTTGCCCCTGTCGCCTGGTTAATTGGTATTCCTTGGCAAGATGCTATCACTGCAGGTGCCATTATTGGCAATAAAATCGTCGTCAATGAGTTCGTCGCTTTCATTCAGTTAATGGACGCAAAAACGCAGCTTGCGCCTCACTCCGTAGCTATTACAACCTTTGCACTTTGCGGCTTTGCCAATATTTCTACCATGGCCATTTTGATTGGCGGCTTAGGCAGCCTTATTCCAGAAAGACGAAGCTTCATTTCAACCTATGGTTTTCGTGCCATCACAGCAGGGGTTCTCGCTAACTTAATGAGCGCAGCCATTGCTGGCTTCATATTATCCTTATAAACCATAAAGGGCATCATTAAGATGCCCTTCACTCCACCAGCCCACTTAATCTAGACTAAGACAATTCAAACACTTGCGTCATAACTTTATACAACTCAGTACCTTGATGCACCGATGCCGAAGCAAAATGTAAAATGGGGACGCAGCTATGAGCTAAAGACAATGAGGTTAATGCCTGTTCAGTACCATACAAATCGAGCCTGAGAATATTGGCCAACACCGCGCCCGCAGGCAAGACTTTACCTAAAGGTGCTTTATATTCCACCAACCCAGATAAAGGCGCATGATACTTTTTATAGTCTTTTAAATAGCATGCATATCTTGGCATCTGCTTCGGCATGACAGTATCTTTAATCACACCTCGATGACTTAAATACGCCAAAATGCCCTTGGCATCAAGGTTCGCTTCATCTAAATCGACTTGCTCTTGACTTCCAAGCTCTAATGTAAAGGCTGATACAGGCACATCAAAACTGATATTTTGAGAGTGTAAGTAATCGCTCAATTGCCACCAAGGGCAAAAGATAGATTCATCCATTGCCCCACCAAACTCATTAGGAATGACTAAGGTATAAGGAATGGAAAAATAGCGCGCGGCTTGAATATCGTATTCTGGACAATATAAATGCTTACAGGACTTAGGGCCTGTATGGAGATCCAAAACAATATCAGCCTCAAACGCCAAAGCTTGAAGATTTAATGCCAAGCGTTTTCCCGTACTTAGCCCCCACTCATTACCCAAAGCCTCTTTGCAAGAGCGAATTAATTGTGCTCGATAAGTGCTGATCATTGAAGCTTCATCTAAATCCTGATGAACCTCCACCCATTTAGGAATATCAATCAAAGGTGCTTGATATTCTCTATTCCAATTCACACCAGTAATGGGATCAAATCGCCCTAAGGTAAACTCACCACTTTTTTGATTTATGCCCAGTGGATTAGCTAAAGGAAGCAATTGAATATCGCCTAATATATCAAACTGCTCAAGCATTGACATGAGTTGATAAATCACCGCATTACCTTGCACTTCAGCACCATGGACATTGGCTTGAATAAACACACTTGGCGCCGAACTATCCCGTCCTTTGAATTCAAAAATAGGTACAGTTAAGGGGTGACCTGTCGCCAGCTCTCCCACCGTTAAATACCTTTGGCGATACTTCATCACTCGCTCCTAACGGCGTCTTTAAATCACTTCTGGCGTTTCAAAAAGATCTTGATGCAATGCATTGACCACTTGCGCAGCTTCTGACTCAGCAACTAGCACACAGAGATTATGAGGACTCGCTCCTTGGCAGATCATTCGTACATTATGTGGCGCTAATACTTCAAATACTCGACGACACACACCCGCTGTGGTTGCAATTTTATTACCTACTATTGCAATCAAGGCTAAGTTCTCTTCAACTCGAACTCGACTGTGTTGAGAAAGCTCCTGTAATAAAGACTCATTAAGCAGACCATGACCACTGGAGTCAGATCCGGTTTTATCGAGAGTCAGTGACACATTCACTTCTGAGGTGGTAATAAGATCCACACTGATTTTATGTCTGGCTAACGTTGCAAAGGTTTCAGCTAAAAAGCCCTGAGCATGCAACATTTGCAGACTATGTAAATTCAATAAGGTTTGGTCGCGTCTAACGGCCACAGCACGATATACGGGTTCCGCATTCACTTGATGTCGAATCCAAGTGCCACCTTGCTCCGGAGCCCAACTTGAACCCACAAAAACCTGAATTTTCTGTCTCACTGCAGGCAGAATCGTTGCAGGATGCAATACCTTAGCACCAAAGGTTGCCATTTCTGCAGCTTCATTAAAACTAATCTCTTTAATGGGACGTGCATTAGGCGCAAGCCGTGGATCGGTAGTATAAATACCGGCGACATCCGTCCAAATTTGCACAGCATCAGCCTTTAACGCTTCGGCCAATAAAGCCGCTGAGTAATCACTTCCTCCTCGCCCTAAAGTGGTTGTACAACCTTGATAATCTGCCCCAATAAAACCTTGTGTTACAATAACTTCATCAGTTAACTTAGGGGATAACTCTGCTTGAGTTAGACTTGATATTTGCTCTATTTGTGGCTCTGCTCGTCCAAAGAAACTATCCGTTCTCATGATGTTTCTAACATCAAATACACTGGATTTAGCCCCTTTCTCTCTTAATACCGCCGCAAACAAAGCAGAGGAACATTGCTCCCCTTGTGCTAATAACTCATCCATTACCGCTTTTGAACGCTGCACCGATAACTGTTCGCTCAAAGCTTCAATACGTTCAAGCACAGCTTCAATACGAACAACCACCTCATTTGGAAAGCCAAGCTTCTCTAGAATAAGATGCTGAATAGCAGAAATTTGCTGGATCAAGCTTTGACGTCTTTGAGCGTCCGTATCTGCTTGCGTCAATTCAACGAGTAAATTTGTCACACCGCTAGAGGCACTGACAACCACAAGCCGAATTTCAGGGTTCTCAATAATAATGCGAGCACAACGGTGCATTGCATCATAATCTGCCACTGAGGTACCACCGAATTTGGCAACAATTAAAGACATGCTCTTCCCTCCACAATTGAACTACTGGAATAGAGAAAAGAAAAAATAAACCACACAAACAACATGAAAAAGCTCCGAACTTAAGGATGTTCGAAGAGCCTGGTGTAAGACGAGTTTCTCGAAATCGGGAAATAGCGATCATCACCAGAAGCCCTCCACCCAATTATACCCACATTATTATGAGTATAGGTGACAATTGTCAGGATTCAGCCTGAACAACCGGCCACAAACGCAACTAAACATTCATGACCTCGGCGCTAATCTCCCTCATAAGTTATCCTCGGCGCTAGTTCACCCATAACTTACTACCTAGTTAACGCTCCTCTTCTGTAACTTAAATCTTAATAAGATCTAATAAACAATAAATATCAAAGGCCATAAGATAAAGTCAATGTAAATAAAAAAGATAAAAATAAAAACAAAGAAGTAAACAATAAATTCACATTAACAACTCATTATAAAACAAATAAACAAACAAAACGAAAGGTTAATACAAAGTAAAATTAACACTTATTTGAAATAAATCAGTTTCATTCATTTCATTGCGGTAATTCAGAGACCAATTTCATTTTTTTAGAAAATGAACCTAGGCATATTTCTTGTTTTTGAAAAAGGCAAGGAATGAGTCTAAGCTTATCTGTTTCAACATAATAAATGGCATTTTGTTTAAACTTAAGTCCAATGGCTATTCCTACTTTTCTTTCTACTGCCACCGCCCAACTTTTCTCCCTATGACTCATATCCACTGATGTCCCTATCATTTCTTGATGCAGTGCTCCCAAGTGCACAAGCTCATTTTGAAGTTTTTTATCTAATAATCGATTTTGACTTGGCGATAAAATCATGCCTTTTGGGTTATGTGCAGTAATGATGGCAAAGGATAATTGAGAGGAAAGCGCTTGGGTCAATAAGAATTCGGTTTCTTGGTAGCACTGCCAAAGGTCATCAACTAAGTTGTTCATAATATTATGTTTCTATAATTTCACCCGTTCAATTATAGCAATTGTATACATTATAATCACTTAAGAGGTTGGGCCAATTGAAATTTAATTTACACTCATTAATAATCAATAAGTTACATTATAAAAATTGTCACTTTGACAGATTAAATCAGTTTTTTTTAACATTTTATTTGTTAACAAATGCCTAAAACGAGTACAATAGAAATGTAAGCCAATCAACTTAATGCTATTTGGGCTACAAAAGTTAAATGTATCCAAAAGAATAAAATTAAGTCTTGGCTATAAAACTGTATTCTTGTATTAAATGTAAACTATGCTTAAATTAACATTTAAACTTTAAAAAAAACAATTGCTAAGGAACTTTTCTTTACCTTTGTTTATCGAAGTAACAGTAATACAGTTCACATTTTCTTTTGTGAGATACCCATACTTTACTCGACACAAGGTATGTTACGGTTTCAAGAACAATCACACATAAAGATTCGTCTTGAAACCGTAAATTGTTAGCATAATGAGCTCGGGCGCATTTTAAGTAGCAGGCGCTCATGGTTAGAATAGATTTGACAGAAATTAGGTAAATAAATATGCAAAACCCGCACATTCTGATCGTTGAAGATGAAGCTGTAACCCGAAACACGCTAAGAAGTATTTTTGAAGCTGAAGGATATGTGGTAAGTGAAGCCAATGATGGCGCAGAAATGCATAAAGCGATGCAAGAAAATAAAGTTAATTTGGTTGTCATGGATATCAACTTGCCGGGCAAAAACGGACTACTATTAGCGCGTGAATTACGTGAAATTAATAATATTGGCCTTATCTTCCTAACAGGTCGAGATAATGAAGTCGATAAAATTCTAGGTCTTGAAATTGGTGCGGATGATTATATCACTAAACCTTTCAACCCTCGTGAACTGACCATTCGTGCACGTAACTTATTAACTCGCGTCAATAGCACGGGAGAAGAGTCTGAAGAAAAAAGTGCTGTTGAATATTATCGTTTCAATGGGTGGAGCCTTGAAATCAATAGCCGTTCTCTCGTTAGCCCACAAGGTGAATCATACAAGTTGCCGCGTAGTGAATTCAGAGCTATGCTTCATTTTGTTGAAAATCCAGGTAAAATTCTGAGTCGTGCAGACTTATTGATGAAAATGACGGGTCGTGAATTAAAGCCTCATGATCGTACTGTTGACGTGACTATTCGCCGCATTCGTAAACATTTCGAAAGTCTTCCTGATACACCAGAAATCATTGCCACTATCCACGGTGAAGGTTACCGTTTCTGCGGTACTCTAGACGAATAATATCAGACAAATAACAGCTGAAATATCACTTCTTTATTCATCACTCAAAAGCCAGTCATCAGACTGGCTTTTTTATACACTTGACTGAGGACTTCCCAATCACGGCTATATCTTATTGCTTGAGCTTCCTATTCAAAAAATCGGCTAACGATCGATATAAATGATTGCGAACCTTTTCCCCTCTCATAGAATGTTTCGAGCCAGGATAGTCTATCATCTGGAACAATTTTCCTTCATCCTGTAACGCCTTATAGACTCGTGTACTGTTTTCAAACAATACGTTGTCATCCGCCATGCCATGATAAATAAGCAATCCCGACTGATAGCCCTTAACATAAGGAAAAACACTACTGGCCTCATAGCCTTTATCATTCGTATGTGGCGATCCTAAATAGCGCTCAGTATAATGGGTATCATACAAATGCCAATCCGATACCGGTGCGCCAGCAATAGCAGCCTTAAAGGTATTGGAGGCTTTAAATATTCCCATTAAGGCCATATACCCACCGTAACTGTGACCATAAATAGCAATATTATCACCATCGACAAAAGATAACCCCTTCAAATAGTCAACACCTAATAACTGATCCTTCAACTCAGCATTCCCTAAATGCTCATAAATCACTTGCTCAAATTGCGTTCCCCGATGAGCAGAACCTCTGTTATCTAACTGAAATACAATAAAACCTTGCTGTAATAAATACTGAGTAAAATAATCTTGCTCACTCCAAGCATTCACCGCCAATTGTGCATGAGGGCCACCGTAAACCCGCACAACAACCGGATATTGTTTATTAGGATCAAAATTTGTCGGTTTAAATAAACGATAAATCAGGCTCTGGCCATCTTCTGCTTCAAGCTCTCCCCACTCTGGAAGCTGCCAAAGACCAAAATAAGCATAAAGTGGATGAGAAGGCGTCACCGCATTTTGCTCCACCCACATTAAGCGCTTACCCGTTTCATCATGCAAACTCACCTGAGGTGGCTGAAGTAAGCTACTAAAATTATCTAAATAAATAGGACTGTGTTTAGCAAAAGTGATATTGTGATCCCCTTTTAAATGCGTCACAGCTTCCACCTCTCCTCCTTCTAGGGCAACACGGTAAAGCTGTTTTTCAATCACAGTCGTTTTACGCCCGGTAAAATAAACCCAGCCATTTTCCTCATCAACATATTCAAGCCTATCTACCGCCCAGGGTCCTTGAGTCAAGCGCCGCTTCAATCCCCCTTTTAAATCATATAAATATAAATGATTGAAACCATCACGTTCTGAAGCCCATATTAGAAGAGGCTGTTTTTTCAAGAAAAATAGATCGTTATTAACATTCACCCAAGCATCACTGCGCTCCTCAACAATGGAATAAGGCAATGCTGCTTCAGTGGCTGACACTAGATTTAAGTTCAATTCATGCTGATCTCGACTTTGCCATTGAAAAGACAAGATTTGGCTATTCGGCAGCCATTTGACTCTAGGAAGATAAATATCCTTATTCTTGCCTAAGGGCACCCAATTTATCGCGCCACTTGAGATTGCAACTATACCCAGTTTAATCTCAACATTCGCTTTTCCCGCATAAGGATATCGCTGCTGTGTCAACTTAATCCCATCGGCATAAATTTCATTGCGAGTGATCAGTTCCACGCCAGATTCATCTATTTGAGTAAAGGCAATTTTAGATTCATCCGGGGACCACCAATACCCTGTCATCCTGTCCATCTCCTCTTGAGCAACAAACTCTGCCATTGCATTTTTGATTGCCCCTTTACCATCATGAGTTAACTGGATCAGTGCTTTTTTCTGCAAATCATAAATGAACAAATTTTGTTCACGAATAAAGGACACATAATGCCCTTTAGGTGATAATTTCGCATCGGTAATAAAACCTTCACCGATATTTAATGCCGTCACCTTACCGCTTGCCAGAGAAAAATAATATACGGTATCAGACATAGGCAATAAAATTGCTTGGCTATCTTGTGACCAAAAATAGGCCATGATCCCTTGCCCAAAAATGCGCTGACGTTCACGACGGGCCTTTTCTTCATCAGATAACTCCGATGTCTTCAATAAATCAGCATCAATTAACTTGCTTTTCTGACCAGATTTAACATCCATTTGCCATAAATCATAAAAATGCTGATTATCTGCTCGCCCAACTAAATAAGTGATCCGTGAGCCATCAGGTGAGAGTTTCAATCCCATAGGCGTAACACCAGCCAATGCGGGGGAAGCGTTGAAACGCTCAATGGTTAAAGCTGTTTGCCCTCCGTGAGGAGCAACATTTGTATTCTCTTTTTTCATTATCGACATTTTACTCGTAGGTAATGGATGAGTAGATAAAGCATTGCCAATAGGCTGCTTCTCAATGGCCGTAGAGCAGGCTGACAGGCCCCATATCAGTGACATCAAAACCCCACCCCTTAAACTAACACCCCTAATATTCATTTTCTTCCCTTTATTGTTATATCCCAGAATATTAAAACAAAATCAGTGTTTTTATATTGATACATATTCTAAACTGTAAAAATAATCTATCTCGGGTATGATTAACAAAAAAATTATCCCTTACAACATTCGACATTGTTATAGGAAAAACCATGCAAACCCTTGCTCAGTACCTACAGACACAATCGCTTAATCCCGCCCTAGAAAACCTCATCTACACTTTAGCCGACACTTCAAAAGCCATTAGTTTCGCAGTCCGCAAGGGGGCACTAGCTGGCATATTAGGCGCAACAGAGCAAGAAAATGTACAAGGCGAAACACAAAAAAAATTAGATATTATCACCAATGATATGCTCAAAAATGCGCTGCAGAATAATATTGCAGTACGCGGCATCGCCTCAGAAGAAGAAGACAATATCGTTGAAGCCAATAGCGAAGGGCAATATTTAGTGTGTTTTGATCCTTTAGACGGCTCATCTAATATTGATATTAACTCGCTTGTCGGCACGATATTTTCAACCTTACCCATACAAGAAAAGGTGCCTCAAGGCGCACTCAGTGAACAGCACTTTTTACAAAGTGGTCGAAAGCAAGTCGCATCCGGCTACATGCTCTATGGCCCATCAACCATGATGGCTCTCACAACAGGTCAAGGGGTACAGTTTTTCACCTTAGACCCCAAAACTCAAGAGTACTTGCTCACCAATGAAAAAGTCACTATCACTCCCGATACCAGCGAATTTGCCATTAACATGTCAAATCAACGATTTTGGGAAAAACCCATGCAAAACTATATTGATGAGTTATTGCAAGGAAGCATAGGGCCGAGAGAAAAAGCCTTTAACATGCGCTGGATTGCCGCCATGGTGGGTGATGTTCACAGAGTGTTATCTCGAGGTGGCTTATTTACTTACCCGACAGATCATAAAAATCCAAACAAACCCTATAAGTTACGCTTAATGTATGAAGCCAATCCAATGGCATGGTTAGTCGAGCAGGCAGGTGGAAAAGCCTCAACGGGCTATGAAAATATTTTGGATATTCAGCCTAGCCATATTCACCAAAGAGTTCCCGTTATTTTAGGCTCTTCCAATGAAGTGGATATCTGCTTGCGGCACCATCAAGGGGATAATTCAAATGAAATAAACACACAAGTCGCCCCTTCTTTAGTCTAACTTTCTTAAAGCGACTCACAACAAGAGTGACCCAGTCACTCTTGTTGTATTCATGGCTGGAGTATACTAGGGCTTAATTAAATCTGACACTTGTTCAAAATCTTCTTGTGTCGCATATAAATTAAGGTGCGTTGCATTAGGGATCACCTTAAGCACTCTACGCTTGGCTTGACTCACGGCTTCATAAAGTCGCTCTACTAACAAACGCGGAATAACAGCATCATTTTCTGCAGCCACAATCACAACCTCGCCAGTAAACTGGGCTAGTACATCAAAAGCATCTGAATCATACCAGCTATTTTCTCGCCGTATAATATTGGAAAACTCAGGCCCAAAATTCACTCTATGAGCGCTGGGGGTGTAAACACCCGGTACCAACAAGACTAACTGTTCAACCTGTAAGTGCTGCGTTAATTTAATCGCCGTATAACCACTCATGCTTGAGCCTATCAGCATTTTAGGTGACATCTTTAGTGACTTGATCACACTCAGTGCTTGCTTCTCACGGCAACTTAATGAACTTTCACTCATTTGGCCACCTGTTTCACCATGACCGATAAAGTCAAATGCCGCGCTTGCAATCCCTCTTTTCAATAAGGCTTGCCTCAATTTGGCAAACCGTGCGCGAGAAGATTGACCCGCGCCATGCATCACTAAAGTGTCACAGACATCGGCGTTGATATCACCTTTTAACACATGCTCCTTAAAAGCCAATTCAAACGGGGATAATGGCATAATGATTATTACTCCAATATTCTATCTTGCATAGCTCATGTCACATAATCAAATAGACAAAAAGCCGCTATTAAGCGGCTTTTGATGATTTAAAAAGTCAACCTCAAGCTGACTCTACACTCACTTAAGACTCATCCTGCACAGCAGAAGAGGCAGACTTATTGCCCGCTTTTTTCTCGGTGGCATCCACAATTGTCAGCACAGCGGCATCACCCACCACATTACAAGAGGTGAGCACCATATCTAATAACCTGTCCAGTGCCGCAATGATAGCAAAAGCCTCAACCGGTAGCCCCAACTGATGAATAAGCACACCAATCATCACCAAAGCGCCACCAGGGATCCCTCCCGCTCCCACAGACAATAAAAACACACTAAAGATTAATGTTGGTAGCTGCTCAGAAGTAATAGGGGTGCCAAAGGCATTGGCCACAAAAAACACCGCTATTGTAATATAAATGGATGCGCCGCCCATATTCATTGTCGCCCCTAACGGCACACCAAAGCCTGCGATTGAACGACTGACGCCTAACTTATCGGTTAAGGTTCTCATGGTCACAGGAATAGTCGCATTAGAACTCACTGTCGATAACGAGAACATGATCTGCTCACGGGTCTTGTGTCTAAATTCTTTTGCAGAAATCGGTGTCAATAATCCCACGGCTGCTGGGTAAACCACAAAAATCCACAAAATAAGAATCGTTAAAATAATCGCTACATAACCCAATACACTGGCAAAAATGCTGGCATCAAAGGTCGCACCTAGCTTTAACATGAGGGCAAAAACACCAATAGGAGCAAGACTCATCACCACAGTGATAAGCTTCATCATAATGGCATTCGCCACCTGAAAACCCGATACGGCTCCAGAGGCTTTACTGCCCAAAGATTTAATCACACCCCCTAACAACAACGCGAGAAAAATCACTTGTAACATATTACCCGAACTAAAAGCGGTAATGACATTGTTTGGAACAATATTAACGAGTAAGTCCAATAAATTAGGCAATTGAGTTGTTGTGATTTTCACTTCGTTACTGCCTGCTAAAGACATACCGGCACCAGGTGAAAAAATCAGCGCAGCAGCCACTGCCGTCGCAATAGCAATCACAGTATTAATTAAATAAAAACCAAATGTTTTACCGCCAAGACGGCCAAAGTTTTCTAATTCTTCTAAATCACACACACCGCACACGATACTGACAAACACTAATGGCACTACCAGCACCATAATCATGCGCACAAACATAGTGCCGATGCCAGAGGCTATATCGACCAATGTCTGTGAAAAAAAGGCGATATCGTGTAAAAAGTATTGAATACACGAACCCAATATGAGGCCTAAAAATAACCCCGAAAAGATCCGTGTTGAAAGTGAACTTGTCATATATTTACCTAAACGCTAAAAATCAATAAGCATGCCTTAAGGCACGTCTTGTTCATTGAGCACATAAACTCTACTCAATGTTTAATGTCATCAACCTTGATTATTTTGCCTTCATATCACGCTATCATAGCCATGAAAGGCATCCCTTCAATTTGTGAGCGCAAATAGTGAAACATGCTGAGCAGAATTACAAATAAAAAGCATCAAATGATGAAAAGATCCTTAAAAAGTCAGATGTGCCAAAAAATAAAACTTTACAAGAATGTAGTAAAGGTAAATAAAAAGATAAAAATAGTGTAAAACGATATTTTTAAAACAATAAAATTACATTTAAAACACAAGTAAACATATTGATATACAATCACAGTGAAAGGCTAAAATAGATTCATATTTTGCATACTCATCGCAAGTTCTGTCCTCGAGTATCATCGAGTGCTATCATCTATCATCGAGTGCTATCATCAATGGCCTTCGCCGCTAAAACACGGCCATCTTAGCCTGCTCAGAAGCCAAACAGGCACAGAACGCTAATATCGAACACTAATATCGAACGCTAGGACAGCCACAATTCCACATCACGAATGATAAAATTCCCATTATAAACAGGATCAACCTTCCCTATTGGCGCAAGCTCAAAATAACTTTTATGCTCCTCAGACAAAGCCTCATATCCTCCAATCACTTGATACAGCCAAGCTTCATGCTCCCAAGGCAAAGACTGTTCAAGTAAATAATCCAATGCCGATTGGGCCTTCCCCGACTCAATCACACTCACAAAATACCCATCAACCGCTTGCTTTAACGGGTTATTAGGAATCGCAAAATCTTCGCTATCACTGAGCAACACAGGCGCTTGATTTTCTATTGCTAAAGGCTCAGTTTGCATATGACGAATGGATTTGATTTTAGTGGCGATATCCAGTAATTCAGCTTCTTGACTGGTGTTGTAAATATCAACATGAGCCGAAGACAATAAGGCCTCTGCATGATTAAACAAAGTGGGCACTTGCTTATGGGCCACATGATCAAACGGTCTAAAATCAGGATGTAAGTTTGTGTGTAACAACCAGCCTTTCAGTAGTCGTGTACGACCTCGAATTTGCCTAAATCGACCCAATAATTCAAGCAATCTTGCCTGCACAACACTGAGTTCTTGAGTGCAATCACTCAAAGTGCGCTGCATATTGATCACTAATAACTTGCGTAACTCACGTATATCCCCCGCAATGTCGGTCAACTCATCAAATTGAACCAAAGATAAGCCATTCAATAATTCTGTGACCTGAGTTTGCGCTAATTCATTTTCACGAATTTTGGCATTAATACTGCCCACGTAACCAAATTCATTATTAATACGACCCCACAGCACACGAATGGCATAACGTAAGCTGTCACAAAAACGATAAACATGCTCATTAAGTTCATTCAGATAGGCTTGACTCGTGCTAAAATCGCCTTGATGACGCGCTTCGCTATAATGAGCGGCTAAGGTTTTAATACTAGCAATCGCCGATCCCGTATTAGCATCGATTTGCCGATGACGCTCGTCACTCAAATGCTCTTCTAATAAAGCACGAAGGGCCCCTTTTAGGCGCAAGCCTTGATCGGCATCTGGGCGCCATAACACACCCTCATCTTTAAGTTTATTCAGGATATTGGCATCATGATCTGCCAAAGCGATCTCACCTTGTTGATACACATCCATGATGAGCTCACTGTGTCGACTGAGTAACTTCAGTAACTTCACACCGGCGTGATGTAAGTGATCACTCATTACTAACCCCTCTAGCACTCGCCCCTTCAACACTCGTATTCAATAGCACAACCCCCATCATAATAAATCCTGTTGGGTCGCAGTTTCTGCTTGTGCTTCTAAGCTCAGGCTTTCCGTTTCATCAATAAAACGTATCACCTCATACAAATAATCTAGCTTACCTGTCGCCATGTAGATCTGCTTCTCACTATTTGGCTTAATTAAATAGCCCAGTTCAACCAAACGCTTAAAAACAAGCTTAAGCTGAACATCCGTTTGGCTGCTGGTTGAGCCAAATAATCGATAATGGCTGATCCTTGCCAATTGTTCTCGAAAGGCTGGCGTATCTTCAATGCGTCCTTGTAACTCTGTCAAACGAATGGTGGCACCTTGCGTTAAAGGTGCATCTTGACCACTGGACTCTTGCACTAAGACTAACCATTCCACTAAAGGCGTTAAACTCGTGCAAATAGTCTTAAATTGTTCAGAGATGACTTTTTGCTCTTTCTCACCTAATTGTAAATAACCGCAAAAAAAGACATCGCCTTCTACTGCCGAACTCAAAGTACGATTAATTTGATTAAGGTAAGCTTCAATGCCCTCACGTGTCGTAGCATTTTGTAATGCCCGCCAAGCCTCTTCATGAGTTGTTCGGCAGATAAATTCACCGCGCAGCAATGATTCAATCACAGCGCTCATGCCCACTAATACGGTTTCATTTGACTCAGGCATCAGCTTGCTTCCTTATTTACAATCACTTTCTGTTTTAACTTTTCACTGATTATATTGACTTGCGGCTTCACAACTTGTAATTGCCGCGTTTGCTTATTGATAATATAACGATTTGAAAACAAACTCAGCACCTCGGATTCTGGATTAGGAAATGCGCCTAACACTGCAATATTATTGTTGCCACAGGCATCAAAGATTTTCTTCACATTACCATGATGTAAAGTGCCAAGCTCATCGATGGGCCAATGGATCACTACATCAGCTTTTCCTCTCAATAAACGAGTAAAGGCCAATAAAAACTTACATAAAATCAGATAGGCCATGCCATGGCTGGAAGATTCATTTAACTGCCTATCGGTGCGAATAACCAAGTCACTGTTGCCCTCTTTTAAACGCAGCTCAATTTCCAATAATTTCGCTATTCCCCCCGTCAATGCCGAGCGGCCAATAATATCCAGAGCGCGGCGCATGCTCATAATATAATCTTCATTAGGAAGACCAATAAAGCCCTCATTTTTCCACTGAGTATAAGCACTGACAAAGGCTTCCAATTCTGGCCAAAACTCCAATTCGCTAATGCGCGAACGGATCTTCACTTGCGAGCCTGATACGCCATCAAGGAACAACTCTTCACTGACTTCTCGAGTAATTCGAGCACTTTGAGTCACAATGCGTCTATCAATATCCACTAACACGTCATAAAACGCGGTTAAATCCACACCAAACATACGTCCTTGTTCTCGCAGTGCCATCACAGATTGAGGTACCATCACATTGAGTAGCTGAGCCAGTTGAGGCACTAATTTTTGATAATCCAATAAACGAATGGATTTATCATTGATAAAGCTTGACTCTTCACGGGCTCGCTCCCAAAACTCAGCAAGACCAGAGCCTGACTTGCTGGCAATCACAGAATCAAAATGGTCAACATATTGCTTCACCGATCTAAGTAAATTATCCCGCTTTAATAATGACTCTTCACCTTGTCTTAAACGTTCAAATAGCAGACCTTCTGGTTCATCTGCATTTTTCGGTAACTTAAGTTCCGCCAACTTACGCATGAGATGACGTAGTTTACTCAGGTTTTCAGACGCTTCGACTTGAGCTGAGTCCGACAATTTACGTTTCGCATCAAGCTCATCACGCTCTATTTTTACGGTTTTGGCTTGGGTTTTTAATGCTTGCTCTAATTGAGCTGTTTCTTTCTTTACCTCATTAAGCTGAGCTTGCAATTTAGGTTTACGCTTGAGCCAAGTATGCTGATACCAGTCATCAAAACGCAATACTTCGCTACGACGCAACTCAGCTGCCGCAATACGCTCCTCAAGCTTAGCAATATTCTGTTTTAGCTTAAGAATATGGGCTTCATCAACGCCACGAGATTTAAGCTCATTCTTATACCATTTCTCGCACGCTTTTTTATCGTCTTTCGCCGCAGTACGTCGCTGCTCAATATTGACTTTGACCTGATTCAGCGCCGTTTCAATCACGCCTATCACATCTTGCCAATAGGCTTTTTTCTCCATCACTAGGCTAAGCATTTGCTCTTTATGCTCAGCTTGCCACTCTAGTTCGCTTTGCTTTAACTGTTGAATTTCTGTGTTTATTAACGTGAGCTGCTGTGTTGAGGCCTTTTTTCTAGCCGCCAATGCTTGATTAATCTTATCTTGCTCGTTGCGTTTCTCGTCTAATAAACGCCGCAGATCTTCACGACTATTTTGATAAGCCGTTCTGGCAACAATCTGTTCTCGACTGATTTTTTCAAGTCGCTCTGTAGCCGCAATTAACTGATCCTCAGCCTCTTTTTGCCGCTCTTTTGCACTTTCAAGCGCCTCTTCGGCTTGACTGTATTCAACGCGCAGAGCCTGCTCCGACTGGGCAAAACTGGGGGTTTCTATGGCCTTAAGATCGATGCCAACCCCATAAAGGCCAGTCAAACTCTCTTGTAATGCTTGAGGGTTTAAATCACTTCGATGTAATAATGATCCATCAATCACTTTTCCTATATGGGTCTCCCACTCTTTGACATTTGAGCGTAAAAACTCCAGTAGCGTATGAGAACCTGGAAATAACACATGCTTCACTTTATCAAGCTCGGCTTGGCATTCACTCACTCGAAGCGTGGCAATACGTAACACTTCATGGGATTGCTCACGTCCTTTTTGACACTTACGTTCTTCATTCGTCATGCGCTCAAAATGAGCATTACAGGCTTCTTGCGCTTCATCCGCTCGCGCAATACGCTCATCAAACACAGCCAATGCCACTTTCTCATCTTCTGTGTAAGCCACATTGTTCACAGCCAAAGACAATTGAGCTTGAGTGACTTTAAGCTCATAACTTTGCTCGTTAAATTCGGCTTTTTTCTCATCAAAGGTTTGGCGCCACTCTTTTTCTAATGCTTCAATATCGGTTCGAGCTTGATGATTTTGGCTGTCTAATTTGGCTCTTTGTGTGTCTTGCTCAGAATGTAACTGCTCAAGAGCATGGTTTAACTGCTCACCAATTTGACTGCGTCTTGCGTTATAAGCCGCTTCCACATCTTGATGCTGTTCAGTTTGTAATTTATGCTGCTCTATAAAAGCGGTTTTATCGTTTTGCCAAGTGGATAACTGTTCTAAGTTCGCTTTAGCCTGTTCGATATCCGCTTCAAGAAACGCATCATACTGATTTTCAATAGACTCAAGCTCATCTTCACATTTAGCCAAATCACCTTTTGCTGCCGATAAATCTAAATTCAACTCATCACGCTGGGATTTCCAACGCTTATCCAACTGTTGTAAAGCATAATTGTATTGCTTCGATAAGGTTTGATTGGCTTCTTGGCGCTCAATTTCAGCGCTCTCATCTTGAGCATAACCTTGACTTAAACCACTTAAACGTCGCTCTACACTCAATAATTGGTCAAACTCTTGTTCTAACTTATTAAACTCTGGCCGAATTTTTTCAAATCCTTGAATAAGCTGACTTTCACGGATCCAAGCTTCTACATGTTGCGGATTAAGACGTGAGCTCGGCGGCACCACCCCCTCCTCCTCTAAAATCGCCGCCACCATGGACTTCACGGTTTCCATTTTGCCTTCTTTAGAGTGCACCGCTTTAGCCAGTTTCTCTATGTGGCGCAATCCATGTTCAGGATCACATAAGGAAAACTGCTTCGCATAAGTACGCAATTCTCCACTGTGACCACTCGCACTCAATAAGGCTTTATCATTTTGAATAATGGCACGATACTCTCGAGTATTAAGCAACTTAGAGATGCCCACTCCCTTCCGTTTAAATTCTCGTCCCAGTTCCGCCATGGTATAGCAAAGCAATTGTTTACTGTCACGACGCTTAGTGTAATCTTCAAGCTCAAAACCTTTCGCGATAAAGCGATAATTCACGCCTTTTCCATCACCTGCCGATGCCAACACACCTTGATAAAACAAGCCATCTGACTTTTCATATTCAAAAATGATATAACTGGATTCATGAGGTAAATACCAACGCTCAAAGCTATCTCGAGTCGAAGGAACCACTCGACTAGGATATTCACCGTAAAACACAGGCACCAAACGTTGTAATGTTGTTTTTCCTGATGCATTGGTGCCGCAAATATTGGTATGGCCATTCAACTTAAGTTCGACCACACCAGGTAAGTGGGTGTCGATGAGTATGATGCGATGTAAACTTGGCATTTCTTTCCTTTTCCAACGCCTGCAAAACTGCAGCGAAGCCTTGGTTCAACTAAAAATAAAACAGTCAGTTGAATAAAATGAGATTGAGCGGGTAATAATCGAGAGGGGTAAATTAAAACAAAATGACGCACTTAGCAAACCTAAAGGAAGGCTCACTCAACAGAAAATCAAAAAGAGAAGGAAAAACAAACAAGTGAGCAGAAACTCACTTGTGTATAGCATTCTATCAATTCCATTATATAATAGAGTGGATATTAAGCACTCGCGGCTAATTTAAAACCTTCATATTGTTCGCACATTTGCTGCATTTGTGCTTCATCAATGGCTCTTAAGCCGCTTAAGACCAGCGTTTTTTCACCCGTACCAACAAGCTTTTCGCCACAATGTAACTCAAATTTTAATGTCACATCACCACGTTTACCGTCGATCTTTAGCGCTTGATCAACCAGACTTAAACGGATCTCAGAAAAAACTAATGTATGTAAATCAACCGACATACTTTCATAAATAATCAAAGGGCGTGCAGGGTTCACCATCACACCTTGCTCTTTCATCATAGGAACCAAAACATGAATAAAATTCAGTCCTGAAAAAGCCACATAACTACGAACAAAAGCTTCTGTTTGTGTCGAGCAATGGGTCACTTCACCACTGCGATGAACCGTTAGATAAGGTTTACCTTTGTCATCACACACAGTGAAGTCTTTCTCTTCATGTTCTGAAAAGACTAAGGGGGTGTTATCCCCTACCATGCCTTCAAATTTAAAGGTCATCTTTTGACTTAAACCATATTCAGCTAATGTTAAGGCAAAAAGTAAGTCTCCAGGTACACAAAACCGCTTTGCATTCACATCATGAATGGGATTAAAGTCTTGAGCCACATTTTTAGCGAAGGCACTCGCCTGAATCTGGCTAACCGAGATAACTTGATTTTTTTTATTAAAATAAGGATTTAAAAACATATTGCTTATTAACACTTAATATAAGTCAAAAAATAGCCGCAAAGTATACAACAAATTATCTTCTTTACTCACCCGATGAGCTAAATAAGCAAAAAGTAACCAATTAAAGCCGTCAACAATCACTCAAAATAGATAAAAATAATAATATCAATCAATAAAGTTTAAATAATGACTGTGATTGAGTGACAGACAAAGTGTGATTGTCATGAAAGAGTGATGAAATAAGGTTAATGAAGAAATAAACAACTTTAATATAAGCAATTGAAAAAAATATGAAAATCAGAGTGCCAAAGGGCACTCTGAATAAAAGAGGAAACCGCGCATATTTATTGTATAATCATTCTCGCATTGACAGATTGAACGGGTCGATTATTACCTTGAGGAAAGAGTTGAGAAAATTGCTTAATTTGTGCTTTTGACGCCGTAATCGGCTCTTTCATCACAAACCACTGCACACCTTCAGTGCAAGGCGGAGTCGTTAATGACCCATTAAAGCGATAGTATTTATCTTGCTTGGGCAAGAGCTTATTGATATTCACAGCTGTGCTTAACGCCTTCTCTTGTCCTGCTTTTTTTGGCATATCATTCCAAATTTTTTCAAGTTCTGGATTATAAGCGCCTTCTTTAAACATCACCCCCACCACAGCTAAATGGCCTGCTTTATCGGCATTCACAAAATGCACTTCCATTGGAAAAGATTCACCTTCTATCGTATTTTCACTGGGTGCATGAAAATGAAGCTGTTTTAAATCAAATTGTTCATTTTGAACATTGATGTGGCTTCCCTCACCATACACAACTTCTATGCTATGGCCATTATTGAGCACTTGGGTTCCCCCGGCTTGATACTGAATATTCAATTTAGGCAGATCACCTTTAACCATTCCGGTTAAATTAATCGGTGATTGATTAACCCCCTTAGCACAAGTCGTGAAATCAGGTGCCAATGTTCCCCAATGATCAGGTCCTATCTCACCAGAATACCCCCATTGGGTCTGGTCGGCAGCTAAGGTCACATGGGACACTAAACCTATTGAAACAGCACAAAACATGGACAAAACATTTTTCATATCATTTTACTCCTGCATACACTAAGGTCGGTTGAACTTGGCTGTTCATTTAACCACCACCAAATTAAGAAGGCAAACTCTAAAAGAAAATATCGATTATAAATTAAATGGTGACAACACTATAAATACTTATAAAATACATTAAGATCATTAAGAAGCTTTAAAAATAACACTTATTTATCATTCTACCATTCTGACATTCTGACATAGATGGGGTGTTGCCAAATCAATTCATAATGAAAAGGAATATTCATGCGCTATATACTGACTTTATTACTTTTATTGACTGTTTTAGGATGTAATGCATTTCCACAAGTCAGCGATAACAAGAAACGACTCAATAGCAATCATGATGACAATACCCCGCCACATCACACTCGAGTATTATCTAAAAAACAATGGGCTCACGGCACAGAAAATTGTGAGGATAACCAAGAGCCTATCTTGGATGTTTACCAGCATGATGTAAGTACTTTTATCATTAGGCAAAATAAGTGTTTAACTTTTGAGGCTCCCTTCATTTATATCCTTATTGGGCAAAATAAAATCGTTGTTCTCGACACTGGAGATATCGACACAGACGTCAACTTTTCACTGTATACGCAAATAAAATCGACAATAGATTTAATACATCAAGATAAAGAATGGCTAGTGATCCACACTCATTCTCATAACGATCATCTTGCTGGGGATCCTGACTTTTCTGGTCGGAAAAATGTCAGCATAGCAGGGACGACATCAGTCGATGTTCAACACTTCTTTGGCTTTAAAAACTGGCCAAATGAAGTTGCTCACCTTGAATTAGGTAAAAGAAAATTAACCATTATTCCCACTCCAGGACATCAAGAAGAAGCCATCAGTATTTTTGATCCTTCCACTCAATGGCTGCTGACAGGCGACAGTTTATACCCAGGTAAAATTTACATTAAAAACTGGCAAGCTTATAGTAAAAGCATTCGCCGCTTGGTGAATTTTTCAAACCAACATGAAATTAAAGCCATATTAGGCGCCCATATTGAAATGACAAATCAGCCAGGTCAGTATTACCCTATCGGCACTCAATATCAACCGAATGAACATCCATTGACTTTATCTGTCTCAGACTTAAAGAAATTGAACTTTACCCTTGAGAAGTATCAAGAAGAAGCACCAGATAATGAGTTAATTTTCGATAACTTCATTGTTGAACCTATGGGCTTTTTACAACGAACAATAAGCGATATCGTTCGATTTTTTAGCGCCTAACCTTAGCTTTCAGTCAACCAGTGCGCTAACGACTCTGCGATCATTAAAGTCGGCGCATGGGTGTTGCCACTGATAATACGTGGCATCACTGACGCATCGGCAATATACACATTATCGACGCCGTGAAGCTTAAGTTTTGGCGTCACTACGGCCCCTTTATCGCTCTCCTCTCCCATGCGGCACGTTCCCACCGGATGAAAAATCGTCGTTGATATATTACCTATAGATGTTAGCAAGTCTTGATCGCTAGTCACTCGACTTCCTGGGTGATATTCCTTGGGTAAATAAGGCAACATCGCCTTTTGTGCAGCGATTTTTCGAGTAATATGGATGGCATTAATCGCCACTTGTTTATCATAATCAGTGGATAGGTAATTAGGATCTATCGCGGGCGCCTTCCTAGGCGACTTTGACACTATATGCACTTGGCCTCGACTCAAAGGCCTTAAGTGGCACACACTTGCCGTTATTCCCGAAAAAGGATGCAATTGCGTCCCTAGCTTATCTGCGCTCATAGGTTGAATATGAAACTGAAGATCGGCACGCTTTACACTAGGATCAGATGAAAAAAAAGCACCGAGTTGACTGGGGGCCATAGATAAAGGCCCGGTACGTTTAAAGGCATATTCTAGCCCCATCCACACTTTACTCCACCAATGCGCCACTTTTTGATTTAATGTGACCGCATTCGTTAACTTAAATGCCACACGAATTTGCAAGTGATCTTGTAAATTCTCTCCAACACCGGCTAAAGGCAAATAACATGGGATCCCTAATTGGAATAAACGCTCAGGCTGTCCAATTCCACTGCGTTCCAAAATATTCGGTGAGCCAATACTTCCAGCGCACAAAATGATCCTTTCCCCTTTGACACATAATTTCTCTTGACCTTGGCGCATTTCAACACCTTCTGCTCGACTGCCATTAAAAACCAACTTATCAACTAAACAATGAGTCATCACAGTTAAGTTTTGTCGCGTCAACACAGGATGCAGAAATGCTTTCGCATCAGAGCAGCGCAAGCCCTTACGCTGATGTACTTCAAAATACCCGACACCGTCATTGGCTCCAGTATTAAAATCTGTTCGCGCAGTCATGCCATATTCAATACACGCTTGTTGCCAATCATTTAAGACTGCCCATTTAACTCTTGGAGTCTGCACATCTAACTCACCTTGAGCACCATGAAAAGCATTCTCTCCTCCATAGTGTCGCTCAAACTGTTTAAATCGAGGTAACACTTGCTTCCAACACCAGTCACCTGTACCCGTGATACTTGAAGATGCCTGTTTTCAGAGCCTGTATAAAGTGCCTAATTCAAGGCGTATTATTGCAGGAATGCTTATTGCCTTTTAAAGTAATACAACGCAGAAGTCGGTGCTTTTACAGACTCCCAAGGGGCTGGTTTAAAAGCCTTTTATACTGCGTTATTGAACATCAGCTTAGAATGACT
>NZ_CANLZC010000080.1 GCF_947495455.1 uncultured Shewanella sp.
CCAATCGAAGGGAGGTCAAACATAGGCCAAGAACTTACTCCCTAAAATTATATTAGCTCTTAACTGACCAGTATTAGACCCTATGTGAGTTGAATTTATTTAGAGACACTCAGTGAGCAGTGTCTCTTTAGTCATTACAAAATGAAAGGAGTGGGTCTTGGAGTGTCCTTATTTGATGGAGGTAAAATGGGTAAGGTGATTTGGGGTTGGTCACCTGTGAGCGTTTCTAAAAATTTAACCACATCGTCCGTGTCTTTTTGAGAGAGCTTTTTACCTAATTGAATATCTGCCATGACAGTAACGGCCTCTTCTAATGTCCAAACACTACCATCATGAAAATAGGGGTAGGTGAGTGCAATATTTCTTAAGGTGGGAACTTTAAAGACATTTCTATCGCTGACTTTTCCCGTTAATGCTTGGCGTCCAATGGCCGGATTACTGGTATTGAAGGGTTTAACAAGCCCCATTTTCATGTACATATTGTTGCCTACAGCAGGGCCATTATGGCAATTAATGCAGCCTACTTCTTTAAATATACGATAGCCATTAGCGGCATCAGTGGATATCGCTTTTTGGTTACCCAGTAAATATTGATCAAATGGGCTATTGGGCGTTACCAGAGTTTCTTCAAAAGTCGCAATGGCATCTGTGATAGAGTCAATATTAATGGTTTTATCGTTAAATATTTTTGCAAATAACGCTTGATATTCTGGAATCGAAGCAATGGTTGTGACCGCCAGTGAATGGCTTGATCCCATTTCTTTTGGATTGGAGATGGGCCCTCCAGCTTGCTCTTTTAGATCTTTGGCTCGTCCATCCCAGAATTGCGCAATGTTATAGCGGGAGTTGAGAACCGTGGGAGAGTTGATTGGACCTTGTTGCCATTGATCACCGATAGATGTTGCTAAAGAATCGACACCTGCAGTGGCTAAGTTATGGCAAGAATTACAGGAGATATAGCCTGATTTTGATAATCTGGGATCAAAATATAACATTTTCCCTAGTTTAACTTTATTTGAATCGTGAATTTGAACAGGTTCAATAATACTGATGGGTTCTTGTGCAAAGCTTGAAGGTGTTAAAAAGAGTGCTGTGCCCATTGATAAAATGAGTCTTAGAAGTTGTTTCATATATGCTCACATTCTTGTTGATGAAATAAAATTCCCTATTCTCATATGCTAATTTTCAATGGGATGATATTGAAATACGACAAAACAAATGATTGTATGAGAAATTAGCTTTTGAAATCTTATTATCAAAAGCTAATCTCCCTTATTTCTGTATAGCGTCTGTGCTAAGTTATTCTGTTGTAAAGTTTAATGGGAGTGACTCATAGATTAGGTCCCGCATTGCGTATTTCTTCTGATACTTGATATTGTTTAAAGTTATTCTGAAAATTAACGGCTAAAGCATGTTCAAATTCTGCATATTGTGCCTTGTCTTTCCAAGTTTCGATAGGATTTAATAATTGTTTGTCAACACCTGGCACTGACAAGGGGATGTGCAAATTCAATTTTTTTAAGTGCTGAGTTTCAGTTTCTTTAAGCTCACCACTGACAATGGCATCAATAATGGCTCTGGTGGTTGGAATGTCGAAACGTTGACCTACACCATGAGGACCGCCTGTCCAACCTGTGTTAACAAGGTAAACTTGGCTACCAAATGATTCTATTCTTTCCATTAATAACTCGGCATAAACACTGGCAGGTCTAGGAAAGAATGGCGCACCAAAACAGGTTGAAAATGTCGATTGTATTGCAGAGGTCGATCCCATTTCAGTTGAGCCGACTTTGGCGGTGTAGCCGGAAAGAAAATGATAGGCAGCTTGTGCTTTTGTTAGCTTAGATACTGGGGGTAACACGCCTGAGACATCACAGGTTAGAAAAACCACGGCATGGGGCTCGTTGCCTCTGTTTTCTAATTTTCGTTGCTCAACATGCTCAAGTGGGTACGCAACACGAGTGTTTTCGGTTAGGCTACTGTCGTGATAATTGGGGGTTTTGTTTTCATCCAGTACCACGTTTTCAAGTACGGCGCCGTGACGGATCGCATTCCAAATAACAGGTTCATTTTTTTGGCTTAAATTGATGCATTTTGCATAGCAACCGCCTTCGATATTAAAGACACCTTCAGTGCCCCAGCCATGTTCATCATCACCAATCAGTAATCGCTTAGGATCGGCTGATAGCGTTGTTTTGCCTGTGCCTGATAATCCAAAAAATAAAGTAGTATCTCCCTGATGTCCCACATTTGCCGAGCAGTGCATGGGTAAGATCTTGTGTTCTGTAAGTAGAAAATTTTGCACCGAAAACATGGATTTTTTCATTTCACCGGCATATTTCAAACCTGCGAGTAATATTTTTCGCTCTGCAAAATTAATGATGACAACGGCATTTGAATGTGTTTTATCTCTTTTAGGGTCGCATGTGAAACCAGGGGCATTTATAATTTCCCAAACGGGTTTGTTTTGCGCATTGAACTGATCAGGCACAATGAAGAGATTACGTGCAAAGAGTTGATGCCAAGCATATTCGGTGGTGACTTTAATGGGCTGATAATGAGAAGGATCAGCGCCGACTTCTAAGTCAGACACAAACACTTCTTTGTCACTTAAATAGGATTCGACTCTTTTCCAGAGAGCTTCAAAGGCTTTTGCATCAAAGGGGCGATTGACTTTTCCCCAATCAATATCATGTTCGGTAGAGGGCTCTTTGACAATGAACCTATCGTTAGGAGAGCGGCCTGTACGTGAGCCTGTTTTAGCGATAATCGCGCCTGTTGATGTGAGCTCTCCTTCATCGCGTTTGAGTGCTAAATCAATGAGTGCTTGTGTTGAGAGGTTAAGGTGTTTGCGGTTGATTCCGTCCGCCATAGGGTTCATCTCCGTTTGTGATACAAGAATATACTGATCTTTGTTGTCAGTTTATGGTCAAAATTGATTGTAACTTAGGCGATGGGTAATAGGTGAGCAGAAATTGCAAAAAGGTGATAAAAGGCACAATGAATATGCCTTTTATTTCAATGGGATTATTTTTTACTGTTTATTTTCAGTATATTGACTATCAGAAAAGATACCTTCAACATCAATGCTGTCAAATATGTATTGCGTGTTGCAATATTCGCATCCTAGCTCAATTTTGCCTTGTTCTTTGAGAATGTCATCAATTTCACTTTTAGCAATGCTACGAATAGCCTTTGCGCTTCTCTCTTTAGAACAGCGGCAATTAAAGCTCACCCTCATGGGCTCAAAGAGCCTAATGTCTTCTTCGTGATATAAACGATGTAAAATCGTTTGAGTATCGAGTGAGAAGAGCTCATTTGCTTTAATCGTATCGGTTATCATGCTTAGATGCTCAAAGGCATCATTTTGCTCTGTTTCGCTGGGAAGAACTTGTAACAACATACCTGCGGCATTTTTCCCATTGGCAAACAGCCACGCTTTGGTGGGTAATTGTTCAGACTGGGAGAAATATTCTTCGAGACATTGGCTTAACGTAGGTTTGTTCAATGCCACGACACCTTGATAGCGCTCACCTTCTTTGGGAGTGAGGGTAATTACCATGTGCCCTTGACCAAAAAGTTGTTGTAAATCGTCACTATCAGGAAGCGCTTTATCGAACCGAGCCACACCTCTTAACTCTTGCTTATCATCACCATTGATGACAGCTAATGAAACAGGGCCATTGCCTTGAAGTTGAACACTAATGTCGCCTTCAAATTTTAGCGTAGAAGTTAATAATGATGTGGCCGACATTAATTGCCCTAGTAGATTTTGAATGGCTACAGGGTAAGGGTGTGCGGCTAAGATCGCTTGGTAACTTTCTTCAAGTTGTACTATTTGACCTCTAACATCCACATTCTCAAATAGATAGCGATGTAATGTATCTTTATTCATTCTACAATCTCTTTTCTTTATCAATTAACTTTCTTTAAAACGTATCAGTTGGCGACGCTGTTTTTTATCTGGCTTTTGTGCGGGGGCTGGGTTGTTAAGAATATTTAATCTTCTTGCTTCCGCATAGGTTTTACGTTTAGCTGTGCTCTCTGGTGTTTCTGTATACAAGGTTTGAGCGATGGCAGCTTTTTGTCGATTTTCAGAGAGTTGAACGACAATAACTTCTTTTTCGTCAAAACCTTGTCTTAATTTAATTTTTGCTCCAATTTCCACCATTTTGCTAGACTTGGTTCGTTGGCCGTTGTAATGAACTTTGCCGCCATTGATCATGTCTTTAGCTATGGCTCTGGTTTTATAAAATCGAGCAGCCCAAAGCCATTTATCTAAGCGAACTTGGCATTCTTTTTTATTTATTTCTAACATAAGGTATCAAAATGTATTTAAAGTCATGTAAAATAAGGGGAAATAATGATTTAGCTGACGGCGTATAGTATTGGGTGTTTAAAATGTCAGCATTTTAAATGTTTTTTGCACCTGTATTAAGACTGTCAAGGTAGCATATTTGAACGTTTTCCGCCAATATTGCTCGAGTTATGGGCTTGTTGCTGTTTACTGTCTAGGTTAGCATGGTGGATTAGTTGCTAAATTAACGTAAACAGAGCCGAGGCCAATTAATAAGAGAGAGGGTCCAATTAATTATGGATTTACTAGATACGATTTTTACAAAAGTAGCGAAGATACCTCAACGGCCACTTAATAATATCATTTTTTGGTCTGGCATGTTATTGAGCTTGTCTTTGCTGGCACAAATTACGTGGAAAATGGTACCCAGCACAAGCTCGGCGGTCAAGTGGCAACCTATTCCTGTGGAGATCAGTCGTGCAGGTAAAGTTAATGTTAAAGATATTGAGAATTTATCATTATTTGGTCAATATAAAGCTGAGGCGAAAGATAAACCAAAAGAAAATGTTGTTGAGCAGATAACGGATGCACCTAAAACAAGCTTATCGATTCAATTGACGGGGGTAGTCGCTTCAACAAAAGAGCAGCAAGGCTTAGCGGTTATCGCCTCAAGTGGTGGGCAAGAGACCTACAGTTTGGGAGATAAAATTAAAGGGACATCAGCTTCTCTTAAAGAGGTTTATGCCGATCGCATCATTATTACGAATAATGGTCGCTATGAAACTTTGATGCTTGATGGTTTAAAGTATGAAGCGCAAGGGCAAGCGAATAAACAGCTACAAAAAGCGAAAACCAGCAATGATGTTCGAAAAATTGATCATAGGACGAATAGGGCGGTTTCTCAAAAGTTGAAAACATCTCGAGATGAGTTAGTTTCCGATCCTGGAAAGATCACTGACTATTTATCTATCTCACCCGTTAGAAAAGGAGGGGAGCTTCAAGGTTATCGTCTCAATCCTGGAAAAGATCGGGCTTTATTTAAAGAATCTGGATTGAAACCCAATGATTTAGCGAAGTCGATCAATGGTTATGATCTAACCGATATGGGGCAAGCACTAGAAGTCATGTCCTCTTTGCCAGAATTAACGGAAATGTCTTTAATGGTAGAGAGAAATGGGCAATTAATTGAGATTATGTTTAGTCTACCCCAATAAAAAAGAGATCAATTTTAAAGAGTAAACAATATTTCATGCTCGATTAATGAAGATTATAATAGATAACACTTGTATTAAAAGATAACACATTTTTGTGCGTTCAAATGGAAAGTGTAAGCATTTTTTTGGTGCTTTTTGGTCATTTGACAAGGTATTTTGAACGCTCGCTTAGAAAGATTTTCAGGGGAAGGTCGATGATAAATAAGATGAATATTAAGCGAAGCTTAGTCGCTGGGCTGGTTATGGGTGCAGCATTGTTAACACCATCGCTTGCGTGGTCTGAACAATTTGCAGCAAATTTTAAAGGCGCAGATATTGAAGAGTTTATCAATATTGTTGGCAAGAACCTGAATAAAACCATTATTGTTGATCCTACTGTGCGCGGAAAAATTAATGTTCGCAGTTATGACTTACTGGACGAAGAGCAGTATTATCAATTTTTCTTGAATGTATTGCAGGTGTATGGTTATGCCGCCGTTCAAGTTGAAAACAATATAATTAAAGTCATCAAAGATAAAGATGCTAAAACCGCCGCGATTAGGGTTGCTGATGATGCATCGCCGGGAATGGGCGATGAGATGGTGACTCGAGTGGTGCCTTTATATAATACTGAGGCGAAATTATTGGCGCCCTTGTTACGCCAGCTGAATGATAATGCCGGTGGCGGTAATGTGGTTAATTACGACCAGTCGAATGTATTGATGATTACGGGTCGTGCCGCTGTTGTGAATAAACTTGTAGATATCGTGCACCGTGTCGATAAACAAGGTGATACAACGGTTGAAGTAGTGAATTTAAAATTTGCTTCAGCCAGTGAAATGGTGCGGATTATTGAGAGTTTATATCGCACAACAGGTAATCAGGCGCAATTACCTGGTCAAGCGCCTAAAGTGGTTGCGGATGAGCGTTTAAATTCGATTGTGGTCAGTGGCGATGAAAAAAGCCGTGAACGCGTAGTGGCCTTGATTAGACAATTAGATGCGGATCAAGCGACAACCGGTAATATTAAAGTGCGTTATTTGCGCTATGCCAAGGCGGAAGATCTGGTGGAAGTCTTAACGGGCTTTGCGCAAAAATTGGCCGACGAAAAGTCTAAAACTAAATCCAGTGCGGGCAGCAGCCAGCGCCGTAATGATATTAACATCATGGCTCACACTGATACGAACGCATTGGTGATCAGTGCTGAGCCTGATCAAATGCGAACACTTGAGAATGTGATCGATCAGCTGGATATTCGCCGTGCACAAGTGCTGGTCGAGGCCATCATTGTTGAGGTTGCCGAAGGGGATAATGTGGGCTTTGGTATACAAATGGCCAGCGCCTTGGGTGGAGGTACCCAGTTTAATAACATAGGCCCAACCATAGGGGAAATAGGTGCCGGTGTGTGGGATGCGCAGCCTGTTGCAGCGACCAATACCTGTTCTACTGCTGATGGCACCACAACATGTACGACCAATGAAGATACTCTAGGTGATATCACTACGTTAGCGACAGCGTTAGCCAAAGTCAATGGCATGGCATGGGGCTTGGCGGCAGGGGATTTTGGTGCTTTGGTACAAGCGGTGTCCAGTGATACGACATCTAATGTGCTGGCGACCCCTTCAATTACCACCCTTGATAACCAAGAGGCGTCATTTATAGTCGGTGATGAAGTGCCTGTGATAACTGGCTCTACTGCGAGTTCTGATAACAGTAATCCGTTTCAGTCCGTTGAGCGTAAAGAGGTGGGTGTCAAACTCAAAGTGACGCCATTAGTGAATGAAGGCACTTCGGTGAAACTCATTATCGAGCAAGAAGTGTCTGGCGTGAACGGCACGACCAGTGTGGATGTCACCTTTTCAACGCGGCGTTTAACCACCACTGTCATGGCGGATTCCGGTGAAATTGTTGTCTTGGGAGGGTTAATTAACGAAGAAGTTCAAGAAAGTGTGCAAAAAGTGCCTTTCTTAGGGGATATTCCTTGGCTTGGACAATTATTTAGATCTTCATCAAGTAAGAAAACCAAGAAGAACTTGATGGTGTTTATCAAGCCGACCATTATTCGTGATGGCATGACAATGCAAGGGATCTCTGGGCGTAAGTACAATTACTTTAGAGCCTTGCAGTTAGAGCAAGATGATAAAGGCATTAACTTAATGCCAAACAGTAATGTGCCAGTGTTGCCTGAATGGAGTATGAGTGAGCATGTTGGCCCTGAGGTCAATGAAATATTAGAGCGTTATAAACAAGGTCAAGGGCTAGATACTCGTATGCGTGAGACGAATTCGACCTTAAAGACCATTACCGAGAACAAAGAGAAAGATAAGCAAGAGGCGGCCGCTGAAGCTGAGGCAAGAATAAAAGCGGCTCAAGAAGCAGTTGATGCTGAGCAAAGTGGATCAGGTGGAAGTAATGCAAACTGAAGAGTTAATGCAGGCGACAAATGAGCTTGAAATGTCGGTTGAGACCGAAGTCGATGAAGTGCTTTATGCTGAAAATAAAGAGCGGTTATCTTTTGCTTTTGCTAATCGTTTTAGTTTGGTATTAGATAAAGCGGAAGAGGGGGAATTAACCTTATACCATGTCGCGTCGACGCCCTTTGAGGCATTATTGGAAGCGAGACGTTATGTGGGGAAAGATCTTCCCCTGACTTTGCTGGAAGACAGCGAGTTTGAAGCCAAATTAACTCAGGCTTATCAGACCAATTCATCAGAAGCGCAGCAAATGATGGAAGATATTGGTAATGAGATGGACTTGTTTACCTTAGCCGAGGAGCTACCGCAAACCGAAGACTTGCTTGAGGGGGACGATGACGCCCCTATCATTAAATTGATCAATGCCCTCTTGTCTGAGGCGATCAAAGAAGAAGCTTCAGATATCCATATTGAAACCTATGAAAAACAGTTAATTGTTCGATTTAGGGTAGATGGTGTCTTAAAGGAAGTGCTCAAGCCTAATCGTAAACTATCGTCCTTGTTGGTGTCGCGTATTAAGGTCATGGCACGCCTTGATATTGCTGAGAAGCGTGTGCCCCAAGATGGTCGTATCTCTTTGCGTATTGGTGGCCGCGCAGTGGACGTGCGGGTATCCACTATGCCCTCGAGTCACGGTGAACGTGTGGTGCTGCGTTTACTGGATAAAAATGCGGGCAATTTAAACTTAGTCCAGTTAGGCATGACAGAAAATGTTCGCGTGCATTTTGATGATTTGATCAGGCGTCCTCACGGTATTATTCTGGTGACGGGACCAACCGGATCGGGAAAAAGTACCACGCTTTATGCGGGGTTGACGGACATTAATTCTGTCGACACTAACATTTTAACCGTCGAAGATCCCATCGAATATGAGTTAGAAGGCATTGGGCAAACACAAGTGAATACTAAAGTCGATATGACTTTTGCTCGTGGCTTAAGAGCGATTTTGCGTCAAGATCCCGATGTGGTTATGATCGGGGAAATTCGTGATTTAGAAACGGCGCAAATAGCGGTGCAAGCCTCACTGACGGGGCATATGGTGATTTCAACCTTGCATACCAATACGGCAGCAGGCGCCATTACCCGTTTACAAGATATGGGGGTGGAGCCTTTTCTGGTATCATCCAGTTTATTAGGCGTATTGGCGCAAAGGTTGATCCGTACTTTGTGCAGTGAGTGTAAAGAAGAGCACCTACCCGATGAGCGAGAACGTCAATTATTGGGTATTGAGATCAGCGAGACACAAACCATTTTTAGAGCGACAGGCTGTAAAGCTTGTGGTCATAATGGGTATCGAGGGCGAACCGGTATTCATGAGTTATTGACGGTTGACGATCATGTGCGTGGGCTTATTCATGATGGCCGCGGTGAGCTGGCTATTGAAAAACACATTCGTAAAACGGTACCTAGTATTCGTATGGATGGCATGCGAAAAGTCCTTGAAGGTAAAACCACACTTGAAGAAGTGTTACGTGTCACGCGCGAGGAGTAATCAATGCCAGCATTTGAATATAAGGCACTAGATAGTAAGGGCAAACAGCAAAAAGGGGTGGTAGAAGCCGATACTCCTAAGCATGCCCGTTCACTCTTACGTGAATTACGCTTGATGCCATTAGAGATCACAGCCGTTGCTGAAAAGGAAGCCAAGCAAAAATCAAAGGGGGTAACCTTATTTAAACGAGGGATCCCAGTGGCTGAATTAGCTTTGATCACTCGGCAAATATCAACGTTAGTTGCGGCGGGACTGCCCATTGAAGAAGCGTTAAAAGCGGTTGGCCAACAATGTGAAAAAGACAGGCTAGCCAGTATGGTGATGGCGGTGCGTTCTCGCGTAGTGGAAGGCTATACTTTTGCCGATTCTCTGGCAGAGTTTTCCCATATTTTTGATGATCTGTACCGTGCCATGGTGGCGTCAGGTGAAAAATCGGGTCACTTGGATGTGGTATTGAATCGCTTAGCGGATTATACCGAACGTCGCCAGCAACTGAAGAATAAAATGATGCAAGCCATGATTTATCCTGTGGTGTTAACGGTTGTAGCCATTGGCGTTATTTCGATTTTATTGGCTGCTGTGGTGCCACAAGTCGTGGGGCAGTTTCAACATATGGGACAAGCATTACCTTGGACGACGGAGCTGCTGATTTCATCCTCTGATTTTATTCGTGACTACGGCCTGTTAGTATTAGGGGGGCTGATAGGTTTTCTGGTGATCGCAAAAAGGTTATTACGCAATGACAAAAATCGTATGATATACGACTCTTGGTTATTGCGATTACCCGTTGTGAGCAAGGTGAGTAAGAGTCTCAATACGGCGCGTTTTGCAAGAACATTGAGTATTTTGACGGCCAGTTCGGTGCCTTTATTGGATGCCATGCGCATTGCCAGTGACGTATTGATCAATGTGAGGGTCAAGCAGGCAGTTGAAGAGGCCACAGCGCGGGTACGCGAAGGAACGGGATTGGGAACCGCACTCGGTAATACGAAACTTTTTCCACCTATGATGCTCTATATGATCGCATCGGGTGAAAAAAGTGGTGAGCTTGAGAATATGTTAGAGCGGGCTGCCGATACACAAGATAGAGAGTTTGAATCTAATGTGAATCTTGCCTTAGGTGTTTTTGAGCCTGTGCTGGTTGTGAGTATGGCCGTGATAGTCTTGTTTATTGTTTTGGCTATTTTGCAACCTATTTTAGAGCTCAACAACATGGTGAGCCAATAAGTTAAATTAAGTAAGTGATTAATGGTGAGACGTTAATCGCACAATTTTTGAGGAAGTTGTTCATGCAAAAACAAAATAAGCAAAAAGGTTTTACCCTTTTAGAGGTCATGGTGGTTATCGTGATCTTGGGGATCCTTGCTTCTATGGTTGTTCCTAATTTGATGGGAAACAAAGATAAAGCGGATCAGCAAAAAGCCGTATCTGATATTGTTGCTCTAGAAAATGCGTTAGATATGTATAAGCTAGATAACAGTGTGTATCCGACTACAGAGCAAGGTTTGGAAGCTTTAGTACAAAAGCCGACGATTTCACCTGAGCCTCGTAATTATCGTTCAGGTGGGTATTTAAAGCGTTTACCGCAAGATCCATGGCGTAATGATTACATGTTGTTGAGTCCAGGCGAGCATGGAAAAATTGATGTCTTTAGTGCAGGTCCTGATGGCCAGGCGGGTACGGAAGATGATATTGGTAACTGGAATTTACAGCAGTATCAATAAGATGACTAGGTTGCGCCAAAAAGGCTTCACCTTAATGGAGGTGCTGCTGGTTGTGTTGCTGATGGGGCTTGCCGCGGCGGCGGTGACCCTGAGCATGGGGGGGGCAGGTAAAGACAGCGCTCTAGAAAAAACGGCGCAACAATTTATGCAATCGGTTGATTTAGTGCTAGATGAAACGGTAATGAGTGGCGATTTTGTGGGTATTGTCGTGGAGCCCGATCATTACCAGTTTGTGATCTATGACGAAGGTAAATGGCAGCCTTTAAAGAATGATCGATTATTGAGTGAGCGCGAGATGCCCTCAGGTGTGGACATGTCCTTGGTTGTTGAAGGGCTTCCTTTAGTGCAAGAGGATGAGGAAAAATCCAGTTCATTTACTGACGATGGTCCGTTCATTGAAAAAACGGATGAAGAAAAGAAAAAATTTCCTGATCCACAAATTTTGCTTTTTCCCAGCGGTGAAATGTCAGCGTTTGAATTGACATTTGCTGGTCGAAATGATTCAAATCAGTATATCGATGTTAAAGTCATTGGTGATCCCTTAGGTCGCCTTAGGTTAAGTCGGAACGATGATGACAAATAACTTTTGCTCATTGTTCCCTTGTATTGCTAACTGGTGTATTGCTAACTGGCACCAGTGGCCTAGGTTAGTGGCAGTGAGGACTAACCTTGTTTTGTTTCGTTATTATTTTACTGGGAGAACATGATGAGAATAGGTCAGTCAGTGCCCAGTAAAATGAAGGGAATGACATTACTTGAAGTCATTGTGGCTTTAGCCGTGTTTTCCATTGCGGCCATTGCTATTACAAAGAGTCTTAGTGAACTGATCAGTAATATGCCCATTTTAGAAGAGCGAACACTTGCTCAGTGGGTAGTAGACAATCAATTGGTTGATATGAGGCTAAGTCCGACGTTTCCTGATGTGGGGCGCACCGATGGGCAAACGCAATTAGCGGGAAAAGATTGGTATTGGCGTCAGCAAGTCATTAAAACCGATGATGATAATTTTCGATTGGTGAAGGTAAGTGTCAGTGATAATGATAATTTCAAACGCACTATCGCAGAAGTGAGTACTTATGTCTTTAATGATGCAAGTGACAGCAGTGGCTCAGATGAATCGAAATAATCGTAATCAAGGTTTTACCTTGCTTGAAATGCTTATCGCCATTGCGATATTCGCCATGATTGGATTAGCATCCAATACGGTTTTACATACTGTGATGCTCAATGATGAAAGCACACGGGATTTTTCTGCAAAATTAAAAGCCTTACAGCAAGGTTTTGGCATCATTGCTAGGGACTTTGAGCAGATGGTTCCTCGCACACCCAGAACATTTGAAGGGGGCAGAGCCAGTACGGTTTTTCAAACGGGCAGTGATGTTTTAGATTCCGACCCTGGATCTGAAGCTATGGTTTTTTTCCATTTAGGCTGGTTAAATCCTAATGGTATGTTACCAAGAGGCACATTACAGTCAGTTGCCTATGTCGTTAAAGAAGGGAGTTTAGAGCGTTGGTACTATCCTTATCCTGATCCTATCATGGGGGCTGAACCCATTAAAACGGTGATCATGAAAAAGGTGATCTCCGTTGAATATTCTTTTTTTGTAGACGGTAAATGGCAACGAAAAGTGGATGCCAGCACTTTGCCACAAGCGATTAGTATGCAAATTGAAATTGAAGGCTTAGGCAAAGTGATACGAAAATTTTTACTTGTCGATGCTTCGCCTGAATCGGATGGTTCTTCAGATAGCTCAAGCTCAAGCAGTAGCAGCTCAGACTCGTCGAGCACAGAGGATTAGCCTTTATGATTATGTTTCATCGTCAATTCTCATTGAAGGCTGCTAGGCAACAAGGTGTGGCGCTCATTGTTGTCTTATTGATCATTGCGATGATTGCCATTGTGGCGACTAACATCACTAGCCTTAATCAATTATCGGTTAGGCGTACGATAAATATGACTCAGTACGATCAAGCTTATTGGTATGCCTTATCGGCCGAAGAGTTGGCTAAAAAAATATTAGCTCAAGATTTTGAAGACGATGATGAGAGCGTTAATCTTCAGCAATACTGGGCTCAGTCAGATATGGTTTTCCCTGTAGAACTGGGCGAGATAGCAGGTGAAATTAAAGATATGCGATCTTGCTTTAATGTGAATGCATTATCTGTTAGTACTGAGGAAGATGCTAGCACGGGACAAACGAAAACGAGTTTACCTATGCAGCAATTTGCTGGGTTATTGGTTGCCATGGGAATGGATCAGTTTTCGGCAGATACTCTGGCTGCCACATTGAAAGACTATACAGATGAGGATACCACAACCAGTTCTTACGGCGCTGAAGATGCGGAATATGAGTCCAGAAGTGTGCCTTATCGAGCCGCGAATACTTTGCTGTTTGATAAGAGTGAGTTAAGGGCCATTATGGGCTTTACTCAAGATATTTATATGAGAATTGCGCCTTTTGTTTGCGCAATTCCTGGCAATGATCAACAAGTCTTGAATGTGAATACCATTAAGGTTGAAGAGGCGGCGCTATTGGCCGGTATGTTTGAAAATAAAATTTCTGTTGGTGAGGCGGAAGGTATTATTAACCAAAGGCCCGCAAATGGTTATGACTCCATTGATGATTTTTGGAGTAACTCATCGATCAGTAGCTTGAAAACATCAGATGAAGAGCTTGCGTCAAGTTTTGTTATCGATAGTGATTATTTTTTATTACGCGCAGGAGCCAAAGTTGATCGTGCGATATTTCGCTTAAAAAGCGTATTAATGAAAGGCTCGGATGACAAGTTGTCCGTGATTTCACGTCAGTTTGGTGATAGGAAAATTGCATTACCTGTGAAAGAAGATTCCAGCTCATTCTTAAGTGAAGAAGAAAAAAATGGAAGTTTCACAAAAGAACCGGAGAATAAAAAGTGAGCGAACGATTAGTTATTCGATTAGGGCAGGCTGCCGATGCTCCTTGTTTTTGGTTAGTTTGGTCAGAGCAAGCACAAGAGATCATTGCATCGGGGCAATTGAGCCATGTTGACGAGTTATCAACGTTAACGGAACGAGCCGGGCATCGACCCGTTGATATTTTAGTGCCCGCTTCGAGCATTACTTTAACCTCAGTGAATTTGCCTGAAGGTAATCAGCGGCAAGCCATTAAAGCCTTACCTTTCATGTTAGAGGAAAGCCTTGCACAAGATGTGGATGACCTACATTTTGTGGTGGGTAAGGCACAAGGCTCACAGTTGCCTGTTGGGGTAGTGTCTCATGAGCAAATGCAAACTTGGTTAGCTTGGCTCAATGATGCTCAACTGACTATTCAACGTATCGTGCCTGATTGTCTTGCGCTTCCGTTAGAAGAATGTCATTGGGCTGCAATGCAGTTTGAAGAAGAGTATTTATTAAGAACCGGTGAGAGTAGCGGCGTTGCGGTATCAAAGGCGTGGCTGCCGGTGGCGTTATCTCATTTGATTGCTGAGACGGATCAGGCTAAGGAGGAGGACGAAGCTGACCCCCTCACTGTGGCTGGGTATACAGAACTTGCACTCGATGGAGCAGAAATGCATCCTCAGCCACTTGAATTACCTATGCTAACATTAGCGAAAGGCTTGGCATCTGCGCCATTAGACTTATTGACGGGTCTATACAAACCTAAACGTGAATATGCGAAATACTTATCACTTTGGGGCAGTACTGCTATTTTGTTTGGCGTCTTGTTTGTGTTGGCATTGGTGAATAAAGGTTTGAATATTTATCAAATGGATACCAAAACACAGGCATTAAAAGCGCAAACGGTGGCAATCTATAAGCAAGTGGTACCGGGCAGTTCGCGGGTTGTTAATGTGCGTACGCAAATTGATAGTTATCTAAAAGGGTTAGAAGGTAATAGTCGAGGCAATAGTCAGTTCTTTTCTATGCTTGCTGGAATTGAAGGTGGTTTTTCTCAAGTGAAAGAATTAAAGCCTACTACTATGCGTTTTGATGGTGCGCGTAACGAGTTAAGAATGCAAGTGTCAGCCAAAAGCTATGCTCAAATAGAGAAGTTTAAAGACATAGTATCGCGATCTTATAGCTTAGATGCTGGAGCGATGAATAGTACTGAGTCTGCGGTGACGAGCACTCTAACGATAAAGGCGAAATAACATGGAAAACTTAAAAACATGGTGGCGAGGACTCGTGTTGCGTGAGCAGCAAATGGTCGTGGCTTGTGCTGTTGTTTTAGTGGTCGGTTTTATTTATTGGGGGGGTTGGACACCCATAGATAATGCTGAAATGGATGCCAAGCGAAACCTTATGGCTCAAGAGCAGACGTTGAATTATGTCAAGCAAAGGGCTAACCGCATTGCCGGGTTGAAGAAAGTGAGCGGCAATGGCAAGTTTAAAGGTAGCTTGAGTACAGTTGTGAACCAGATGGCGGCACACTATGAGCTTGAGATCACACGTATGCAGCCTCAAGGTAATAAAATCCAAGTTTGGATGAACGATGTGCCTTTTAATGCGTTACTGGATTATGTGAGCAACCTTGTTCAGGAAAAAGGTCTCTCCCTTGATAGCATTGATATTGCCGCGGTTGATAAACCAGGCTATGTCTCTGTTCGTCGTATTCAGTTCTCTTTGTAAGGTATTAATGTGAGTTTAACGAAGAAAATAATTATTGGTTTATTCATCTATCTGGCCTTTTTAATGGCGACCTTGCCTGCCAGTGTAGCCATGAAGTTTGTGACCTTACCTAAGGGCTTATCAGTATCTGGCTTATCCGGCACTGTGTGGTCGGGCAGTATCAATAATGTGACCTTTGAAGGGCGCCAACTTGACACTTTGAAGTGGGATTTGAGTCCATGGCGATTACTGTTAGGTCAAGCTCAAGTGAATTTTGCTCTAGGTGAGCGAAATACACCGATAAATGCAAAAGGTTTGGTTCGTGCTTCTTTTTCTGGAGTGTACTTGAAAGATTTTCGATTTGAAGCGCCAATCCCGACTTTACTCGGAAATAAAAAATTACCCCTTAGAACCCAAGTGGCTGGGGATGTGAGTCTCTTTCTCAATGAATTTGACTCAGGCGAAGCTTGGTGTCAAAGCTTATCGGGTACGGCGATAATTAACCAAGCCAAAGTGAATAATCAATTTGGTGATTATCCTTTGGGTGATGTCTCTTTTGCATTGAGCTGCGTTAATGGTGATATTCAGCTTAAAACCGATGAAAAGAACAATCGTCTCGGTTTAGTGGGCACTTTATTGCTACAAGATAAAAATCGTGTGGCCATTAATGCCAAAATGAAAGAAACAGCCGATCAACCTGCCGATCTTAAAAAAATGTTGAGTCAATTTGGCGCTAAGGACAGCAAAGGTTATTACAACCTAAATTACAAAGGCGCCATTCCAGGATTGTAGGGATCACTGTGATCCATTGATTCTACAAATATTGCAATTCTGACAGATGACAAAACGCCCACTTATTCTACGAATGAGTGGGCGTTTTGCTGTTTGATAAATACCTGGAGTATTTTGTCTAAAATTAAAGTTGTGGTTCAACTAGGTCGTAGTAAGATGATGTTCATAGAGGATAGATTATGAGCATGAAGCCCGATGAATAAAAAACAGGTGAAACCAAGGATATTAAGTACTCACACGGTTGCAAAGAGCCGCTTGTTTCATATTGAGCAAGTGGAGCTTCAATTCTCCAATGCTGCATGCCGACAATATGAAAGAATGAAAGGCAAAGGCCGAGGGGCCGTCATGGTTGTGCCTGTGCTGAATAATCAGCAATTTTTGTTGGGTCGTGAATATGCCGTGGGCACTGACAGTTATGAATTGGGCTTTTCAAAAGGCTTGATCGATCCCGGTGAGACTGCCATTGAGGCTGCTAATCGAGAATTACAAGAAGAAATTGGTTATGGAGCCAAAAAGCTGACTCATTTGATGGAGTTAAGCTTAGCGCCTAGTTATTTTTCCAGTAAAATGCAAATATTTCTCGCCGAAGACTTGTATGAAAACAAGTTAGAAGGCGATGAACCAGAGCCAATTGAGTTGGTGAAATGGCCACTTGAACATTGGCAAGACTTACTCCTTGAAAATGATTTTTCTGAATCACGTAGTGTTTGCGCCTTGTTTTTAGCGCAAAAGCATCTCAAGCTTAAGTAGACTATTCATGATGCTTATTTATTTTTAACCTATGCCATTTTTAACATTGTGGGCTGTTGGAGTCGTATATGAAGCCAGAACATTATATTGAGCAAGTTATCGATATAGCAAAGGATGCTGGAGAAACGATTAGGGATATTTATCAACGAGGCACATTTGAGCGTGAAATTAAATCAGATAATACGCCAGTGACCTCTGCTGATCTGGCTGCACATAATATTATTACATCGGCTTTGATGATCTTGACTCCCGATATTCCTATACTCTCTGAGGAAGATGCTGATATACCGCTTGAAAAACGATCTCATTGGCAGCGTTATTGGTTAGTGGATCCCCTTGATGGGACGGGGGAGTTTATTGCGGGCAGTGGTGATTTCTCTGTGATTATTGCTTTGGTTGAGCATAATCGACCGATAATGGGCGTGGTTTATGTGCCGATGACAGAAGTCTGTTATTACGCTATTGCGGGGTTAGGAGCTTATAAGCGTCATGGTGAAGTCGAAACGAGGATCCACAGTCGATTCATTGAAAATGATGATTCATCCTTGCGTTTAGCCGTGAGTCGAAGACAAGATCCACAGTCGGTGATTAAGTTGTTTCATCAACATAAGCATTGTGAGTTAGTCACTTTAGGCGGTGCGGCGTTAAAGAGTTGTTTAGTTGCTGAAGGTCGAGCCGATTGCTATGTACGTATCGGTCCCACAGGTGAGTGGGATACAGGAGCGGCACAGATCATTATCGAAGAAGCCGGTGGAGAGGTTATGGATTTAGAGTTGCAGCCTTTGTCCTATAATGAACGTGAAAGTTTAGAAAATCCTAATTTTATCGTGGTGGGCGCACCTCATTTAGAATGGGATAAAATTTTAATCGGAGAGTGACAGTTTATCGATGAGGTATTGTGCAGTGTTGAATGTTTTCTGTTATTTTCTCAATTTGGTATGAATTAGCGTAATACATAGTATGAAGGCTGGTGGTCTTGAGCCTGACAAGGAGTATCAATATGATTGTTACCCGCCGCTTTTTCCCCTATTTTGTGACGCAATGCTTAGGGGCGTTAAACGATAATTTGTTCAAAAATATTCTGCTGCTGATGGTGACATACTCCCAAGTTGATCACTTACCTATCAGTGTTAATTTGTTTGTTAATTTAGCCGCAGGCCTATTTATTCTGCCTTTCTTATTGTTCTCAGCCCATGCAGGTTTGATTGCGGATCATATTGATAAAGCATTACTGATCCGCAGGTTAAAGCTATTAGAAATTGTTCTTATGGCGTGTGCTATGGTGGCAATCTTAACCCATAGCTATTTAATTATGCTCTTGTTACTGTTTTTAATGGGGACACAATCTGCTTATTTTGGTCCGGTCAAGTACTCTATTTTACCTCGTGCATTATATGAGCATGAATTAGTTCGAGGTAATGCTTGGGTCGAGTTAGGGACTTTTATTGCTATTTTGGTTGGCACGCTTAGTGCGGGTCTGATTGTTGATTTTGATCCTCAAGGACGACTGTCGGCGGCTTTGGTGTTTACATTAGCGGTCATTGGCTATGTTGCCAGTGTCATGATCCCTTCTGTTCCCTCGATATCTGCTTACCAAAAAGTAAAATTTGCCCCTTTTTCTGGTGGTTGGACAATGATCAAGGAGGTAAAAAAACAACCTGCAATTTGGGCAAGTGTCATTGTGATCAGCTGGTTTTGGTTTTCAGGTGCGACTTACCTCACTCAGTTTCCTAACTTTTCAAAAGTTAATTTACAAGGTGATGCAACCCTTGTTTCCTTACTTTTGCTTTTGTTTTCCATGGGAATAGGTATTGGGTCACTCATTTGTGGACGACTGTCATTTGGACAGGTCGAATTGGGTATCACCTTATTGGGATTAATTGGGCTGACTGTATTTGGGCTAGATTTACCTTTGGCTGTGACCTCGCTTGAACCCCATTCAGGTATTGCTTACAGCGCAATGACTTTTATCACTCAAGGGGAGCATTATAGGGTCATATTTGATTTATTTATGATAGGGGTCAGTGGTGGATTATTCATTGTTCCTTTATATGCTTTTATTCAAGTTAAATCAAAAGAAGGGCATTGTGCTCAAGCGATAGCGGTGAATAATATTGCTAATGCTGTCTTTATGGTAGGCTCGGCAGTGCTTTCTATGGTCTTGTTGGGGGCATTTTCTTGGAGTATTTTGCAGCTGTTTACTCTGTTATCTGTATTGAATTTACTGGTGTTAATTTATCTTATTTGGGCCTTTCCTGGTTTTGTTTTTGCTTGTATAAGTTATGTGATCCGGCATTTGTATTTACGAGTTAAAGTCGAGGGGATTGAAAGATTAGTGGATGGTAGAGCGGTATTATTGGTTAACCGTGAGTTATCGGCACTGGAGCGTATGATCTTACAGGGAATGAGCGGACGGAAAATGTTTTTTGTCAGTGATAATCATCAGAATGAGAAGGGCTTTAATGCTTGGTTGTCTCGGCATTTACATTATATTGTCATATCGGAAGCATTAGAATCGGTCCAGCCCTCAATTGATGGCTTATTAATGCAGGATTTAGATGCTGGAGACTGGGTGGTGATTCAAGATGTTGAATTTCATGTCCTCTTTTCTGATATGAAAGTTCAACCAAAGCAGCTAAAGGTAACCTTCACGGCAGATGACATTCTTTCTTTTAGGAGCTTAGTCAAGGTGACTATTGCTTAGATGTACTAGCTTAGACTTGTGTATTGGTTATTTAGCCACTGATTTATCGCTAAATGGTCACCTTGAAAAACAATCTTGCTTTGTTTTTTATCGAGTTGATATTGATACATAGGATCATAATAGTGGCTGAGTAATTTTGTTATCCATATTCTATGATCATCACTGATGTTCTTGTGTGCATCTCGTTGGCAAGCAAGCTTTAAATGGCGTTGTAATTCATCATGCAGTTTACCACCTAAACGTTTTTTTATTTGCATTAAGCCTTGAGTTAAATATTTTTGCAAAGCCCTTTGCCCTTCATCAATACCCAAACGGGTGCTAAACTCTTCATACATGTTGATAATATAATCTTGAAGGATTCGAGTGACACGATTTTCCATTGTTTCTTCAAGGACAAGAATATTGGCCAATTGCATTTTTTGGTAGAAGTTTTTTGGGATCGCGGCACGTCCAATGAGATAACTCTCATCTTCAATCAACAGCCATGGGGGCTTGTTGACTCGTAACTTTAGTAGTTCAATGGCTAAGGTGTTTTCAAAATTGATCTGGCTAGGTTGAGGTTCAAAATATTGGCCAAAACTGGATCCTCTATGTTTGGCAATGTCTTCGAGATCAATACTGTTATGCCATTTTGATAATAGCAGGGTTTTACCGCTTCCCGTTGTGCCACTCAGAACGATGAGTGATTGTGAGTGGCAGGCTTTATCAATGGATTGGATCAGAAATTGTCGCATGGCTTTGTAGCCGCCCTCAATGAAGGGAACTGTGTAACCCACCTCTTTAAGCCACTGTTGGGCAATTTGTGATCTGAGCCCCCCTCTAAAGCAATAGAGATAGGCATGGGGCTCTTGTTTGATGTATTGGATCCATTGGTTTATTCGCTGTTGTTTTATATCGGCTTTTATGAGCGAGTGACCTAATTTGATTGCGGCTACTTGTCCGTGTTTTTTGTAGCAAGTACCAATCTGTGTACGCTCATTGTCGTGAAGTAAATAATGATTATGGCTATTGGGAAAGGCCCCTTTTGTATATTCTACAGGGGCTCTAACATCAATAAGAGGATGAGCATTAATAAAAATGGATGAGTAAGCCGAAGGCGAAATGCTATCTTTTGTCATTAGGTTAAGTTGATAATATGAGGGCGGGAATTGGCATCTAGCTGACCAATACAATAAATGGGCAGTCGATGACTCTCGCTTAAATGTAATAAGGCTTGTTCGGCGTTTGAATTGACTGATACTAAAAGTCCACCGCTGGTTTGCGGATCACAGAGTATTACTTTTTGCTCATGAGTCAGTTGGGGCAAATGGGTTTGATAGCTTTCATAATTTCTGTGTGTGCCGCTAGGAACACAGTTCATTTTGATATAGTCTTTCATTCGAGGGAGCAAAGGCAGTGATGTCATATTAATATTAGCATTAAGATTTGAGCCTTGGCACATTTCCAGTAAGTGGCCTGCGAGTCCAAATCCAGTGACATCTGTCATGGCATTGATACCGTTTATTTCTGCTATTAAAGGCCCAATATCATTGAGCTGACACATGGCATCAATCGCGATATGGCTATCAGTATGCTCAAGTTTTTGTTGTTTTTGAGCCGTCGTTAATACGCCTATACCAAGGGGTTTCGTCAGATAGAGTTTATCTTTTGCTTGAGCGGTATTATTCTTTTTGAGTTTATTTAGCGCCACTTGTCCCGTTACTGCTAATCCAAATATAGGCTCAGGTGAATCGATGCTGTGCCCTCCTGCAAGCATGATATTGGCATCATGGCAGGCTTGGCGCCCTCCATCGACAACTTGTTGTGCGATTTCTGCGGATAGTTTGTTAAGGGGCCATCCTAAAATAGCGATGGCCATAATAGGATTGCCGCCCATGGCATAGATATCACTAATGGCATTGGTTGCTGCTATGCGGCCAAAGGTGAAAGGATCGTCGACGATTGGCATAAAAAAGTCGGTTGTACTGATAATGCCTGTGGTGTCGTTTAATTGATAGACTGCGGCGTCATCTCGATTTTGATTACCGACAAGAATATTGGAATCGTTAAAGGTGGGGAGTGTTGAAGCAAGAATAGTATTTAATATCGAGGGCGATATTTTACAGCCACAGCCTGCACCATGGCTATATTGAGTTAACTTTATTGCAGCATCCTGCATGACTTCGCCTTATATGAATATTCATTACAGATCATCATATAAGGCGAATGCAAGTTTGAATATTAGCCAGATGCATTAATCTTAGGTTTTATACATAAAGAGACGTGAGTGCTCGCCAGTTCTTCTTTTGTTGTAGCCAACGTTCTTTTAAATGCTCCACTTGTAGCATTAACTGTTTATTAACGAGTTGTTTCTTCTTAGCGTCAAGCAGTGTTTTTTTAGCTTCATAATAAGCTAATAAATGGCTTTTCATTATGTCGTATTCAGCTTGTATAATGGCCAATACTTCTTCTTTATTCGGTAAATGCGCAATTTTGTGTTGTGTCTTTTGCAGCTGCATTTTTAATTTTGCACTTTCTATGCGTTCTTGAGGCACAATGCGTAATTGACTGGCTAAACCGACTTTTGCAAAAATGTTGATCATCCATTTTGTGGGATCATATTGCCACCATTTTATGCCATTACGGTAATCATTTTCAAAAATATGATGGAAGTTATGATACCCTTCGCCGTAAGTTAATAGGGCAATAAAGCCATTATCTCTAGCGGTATTTTTATCTGTGTAAGTTTGTTTACCCCAAATATGCGCTAATGAATTAATAAAGAATGTGAAATGATGGCTTACGACCAACCTTAATAGGCCTGCAAGTAGAACCATGCCAAGAATGTTGCCATTTAACCAACCTAAAAACACAGGTAATCCAATATTCATAAGCAGCATTAGCGGAAGATAATATTTATGTTGCCACATGACAATCTTATCATTTTGTAAGTCACGTACATTTTTATAATCAGTATAACGGTGTGCTTGGTATTCTCTTAGCATCCAACCGATATGGCTGTACCAAAACCCTTTTTTAGCTGAGTAGGGATCAATATCATTATTATCAACATGTTTATGATGAATACGGTGATCAGACGACCAATGCAATGCACTGTTTTGTATGGCTAAGGCGCCACCAAGTGCGTACAGGAAACGGACAGAGGCATGGGCTTTATAGGTACGGTGAGACCATAATCTGTGATACCCACCAGTAATAGACATACCGCTGGCAAAAAGGAGTACGACGAAAGCAACCCATTCTGAAGTTTGAAACCCGTATGTCATGGCATACCAAGGTACCAAAATGATTGCACCTAAAAAGGTGAGGGCAAATAAACTGACATTCGTCCAAATTAACGGTGGTTTTTTCATTTTATCTCTAGCAACTTCATTTTGGGCTTACATGTGTAAGCTAATCTAACGTGCTTCTTGGCTGGGGTCAAGATTTCTTCTCTTGCTGCGCTTTGTTTTAAAAAACGGTATTATTCACTTCACCTGTTGTGTGAGTGGAACGAGTATGGGCATTAGAGCATTGCAAAAAGAGAAAACCCGTCGAGCATTAGTTGATGCTGCTTTTAACCAATTAAGTGCAGAACGGAGCTTTTCCAGCTTGAGTTTGCGAGAAGTTGCTAGAGAAGCCAATATCGCACCCACCTCTTTTTATCGTCATTTTAAGGATATGAATGAATTGGGTTTAACTATGGTTGATGAAGGAGGGTTAACCTTAAGGCAAATGATGCGTAAGGGGCGTCAACGGGCTGAAGAGGGTGGCAGTGTGATCCGCATTTCTGTTGATACTTTTATGGAGGTGCTGGAATCAAACCCTAATGTTTTTCGTATTCTACTCCATGAACGTTCTGGTACATCGGCGCCTTTTCGTGGTGCAGTAGCTCGAGAAATTGAGCATTTTATTTCAGAATTAACCCATTATACTGAATCGACAACACAAAGGGATCCTGTTTTGGCCAGAGTCCAAGCTGAATCCTTAGTGACTTTAGTTTTTAACGCGGGGGCTGCAGCGTTAGACATGAAGCGGGCAGAGCGAAAAAAACTAGCCGATCAGCTGGTGGTGCAATTGCGCATGGTGGCAAAGGGAGCGGAAGCGTTACAGAAAAAACAAATGCTCAAAGTGAGTTAGCATTGAATGGCATCACTCGCTTTAAGCCACTCACTTTAAGCCATAGTTGTTTATTTTTTCTCTAATAACAAACCCGATTCCATATGATCGGTATAGGGAAATTGATCAAATAATGCAAAGCGAGTGATATTGTGTGTTTGAGCCAGTTCACTTAAATTATCGATAAGCGTATTAGGGTTGCATGAAATATAGACAATACGCTCATATTGTTGAACAAGTTTAATGGTATTGGTATCGAGTCCTGCTCTTGGAGGATCAACAAAAATGGTATTACATTCGTAGCTGTCTAAGTCGATACCTTCTAACCGCCTAAAACTTCTCTTTTTTGCCATTGCATCAGTGAAGTCTTCAGCAGACATGCGAATAATTTGTAGGTTATCAATATTGTTGGCTTTAATATTATATTGTGCAGATTCTACTGATGGCTTAGCCAGCTCTGTGGCTAACACCTTATTAAAATTTTGAGCTAGGGCAATGGAAAAATTCCCATTGCCACAGTAAAGTTCTAATAAATCCCCTGTGCTATTTTTTGTGGCATCAATCGCCCATTCAAGCATTTTTATAGACACTTTACCGTTTGGCTGAGTAAAACTGTTCTCAATTTGGTGATATTGCAATGACTGGTTGTTGACGAGCAAAGATTCTAGAACAAAATCTTTATCCATAATAATTTTTTGTTTTCGAGCTCGGCCAATTAAGTTAATGGAAAATTGCTTCGATAGTGTAGTCTTCAATGCTTGAGCTTCATGTTCCCATGCGTGTTCTAAGGGCTTATGATAAAGCAATGAAACCAGTATTTCGCCACTTAGCGTTGAGAGAAAGTCGATTTGAAACAGTTTGTGGCGCAGCAAAGTATTGGATTTTAATTTTTCTATTAATACTGGCATAAGCTCATTGATGAGCTTGCTTGCGGGAAGAAATTGATCACAGCGCACTTTTTTATTAAGTACTTTATCAAACATGTAATAGTACATGTCATCGCCATCATGCCATATACGAAATTCAGCACGCATGCGATAATGCGCAGGCTCAGATGCAAATATTTCCATCTTTGGTGTATCAAATTGGCTAAATAATTGCTCCAACTTGATGCGTTTTTCCTCGAGCTGTGCATCATAGGTTGTTGGATCCATTGCGGCTAAATTCATATTCTGATCATCTTTGGCTATTGGGGCCGGAATTATATACCCAAGTGATGCTATTATGCGAGTGTCGGCATGAGTCAAAATATCAGTGTTAAGGCGTATTCAGAAAGGTTTATTGGATTTACAAGAGAGTGAATTAGCCTTGTATTATTGTTTTGTTTTTTGATTTTGACGTTAGGTGTGGGAAACTGTGCCTTTTCGTTATGCTTGTAAGAGGTATATATTGGCAGGTCCTATATTGGTATTTGATTCTGGTATTGGTGGGTTATCAGTTTTAAACACAATAAAATCAGTGTTACCACAGGCTTCTTATTGCTATGTCTTTGACAATGCAAGATTACCCTATGGGGAGCTTGACGACCAGGAATTGATTACCGGTTGTGTGGCCCTCATCAGTGACATTGCTATGCGTGAAAACGCCGCTCTAGTTGTTGTGGCTTGTAATACAGCTAGTACATTAGTTTTACCTATATTAAGGCAGCAGCTTAATATTCCTATTGTTGGTGTGGTGCCTGCCATCAAACCGGCTGCAAAATGTTCAAATCAAAAGAACATTGGTTTGTTGGCGACGCCTGCAACGATCACGCGCAGTTATACGCGTGATTTGATTCAACGGTTTGCCAGTGATTGTGATGTGCATTTATTTGGTTCTTCCGAATTAGTGTTATTGGCGGAGAACAAAATGATTGGTTGCGAGCCCGATATGCAGCATCTTGAATCGATACTTACACCAGTAAAAAATGCGGGAGTTGATATTTTAGTTTTAGGCTGTACTCATTTTCCTGTTCTTAAAGATAATATCCAAACAATATTAGGCGAGGATGTGACTTTGCTTGATTCTGAACTGGCTATTGCTTCAAGAGTGTATTCTTTATTAGCGAAAGAAAGTCATTCAACTGAAGAGGCAAGGAGTGTTGCTTACTATACTGCGCAAAGCATTCCCACAGCATTACAAGATAAATTAGCCAATGATGGATTTGTTAATGTTAGTCAGTTCCATATTGGCTAATGATGTAGGTAGAGTTGAAGAGCAAATTTAGTTATTGGTGTCCGCTTTATCTGAATCTTGAGATTTAGCTTCTCTGACTTTCAATGTTCTTTCTTGAAAATCGAATTCATTGAGTTTATTCATTGCCTTTTTCGCACCCGCTTCAGACATCTCAATAAATCCAAAACCTTTGCGTCGTCCTGTTTTTCGATCGCGAACTAAGCGAACGGAATTAACTGGACCATATTCTCCAAATAAGGCTTTTACTTCTCCTTCGTGAACACGATAGGGTAAGTTGCCAACGTAGAGTGTCATCGTGGGGCCTGTATAGGGCTTGTCTGGATCAGGTGTGATAGAAGTTGATTTAGATAGAATAGAATAAACGACGCTAGCAATGATGGCGCCAGTGAAAAAAGCAATAGCTCCGTTTAGTGCTGGAGCAAGTTGGTATATTGCTAGAGCACCAAGAATGGCAATGAGCAAGACAATAAAGAATGGCTTTTGCATATATATAATCTCTAAAGAGTTAATGAATAATATGATAAATAACTGTTAATAACTGCTACATGGTAATGAATTATTCAACGTGAAACTAGTCTAGTGATGGAAAAACGAGCTTTAGTCGCTGTTCAACTATCTTAAAGATACGACAATTTCATCGTTTTTGGTCTAAATTGTATGGCTTTTCGACAAAAAAAAGCCAAGTGAATAAAAGCTAAGCATATAGATAATGTTTTTAAAAAAAGCCCTTGCGCTAATTTCAAATCTCCCTATAATGCGCACCCACTGACACGGCAAAGCAGCTTCCTGTAGGTATAGGAAACAGCAGCAGTGACAGATGCTTCAAGCAGTTATGAAGTGCGAAGGTGATTTCTATTTTGTATAAGAGTTAACCTTTGAAAAACTTCTTAAAAAAACACTTGACGCATACGAGGAAACGCGTAAAATACGCCACCTCAGCCAATATGGCGAAACGTTCTTTAGCACTTATTTAGAGCGTCGTTCTTTAAAAAATTAGACAAGCAAATCTGTGTGGGCACTCACAGAGATTAAGTTATTCGAAATATAACTTAATGACCTCTTTATTTTAAGAGTGAGTGTTCATGCGAATGAACAGAATTCATTGAGCAGGTCTTCGGACCAAAACAAAACTTTAATTGAAGAGTTTGATCATGGCTCAGATTGAACGCT
>NZ_CANLZC010000081.1 GCF_947495455.1 uncultured Shewanella sp.
AACTTGGCTCACTTCACAATCAGTATTCATTGTTTATGAGCCAGAAAAGTGGGGATCCCTCAGTCACGGGTATAAGTGACCCAAAAAGCGGAAAACAATAGGAAATGAAAAGCGTAAAGAGGAAGTAGCCATTCCTAATTTCAACAAAAAAAACCATAAACAACTAATATAAAACAATAAAAATAGTTGGCACAGTAATTGAATAATAGGCAAGCATTCACGGTAACACAGCGTTAATCATTTTATTACGAGGAGCCGATATGGCCATTAATCTTGATGCAGCACTGGGCATTCATCCCCAGGCACTGGATTTTAGGGTAGAACGAAGCAAGGTACTAGCAGGCAACTTAGCCAATGCCGAAACCCCAGGTTATAAGGCTCGAGATATGGACTTCAGTTCTGTCATGTCGCAAGTCAATGCAGGCATGATCCCAGATCGTAATTATGAAATGGGTTACCGCGTGCCTTATCAAACCTCTGCCGATGAAAACACAGTAGAACTCGGAAAGGAGCAGGCTAGATTTTCTCAAAATGCCATGGATTATCAAACCAGCCTGACTTTTCTGAATATGAAAATCTCCGGATTAAAATCCGCCATTGAAGGACAGTAGGAACTCACTATGTCATTTGGAGAAATCTATCAAATAGCAGGCGCAGGTATGAATGCGCAAACTATTCGCCTCAATACCGTGGCCAGTAACTTGGCTAATGCAGGCGCTGCTGCACAAAACCCTAATGATGCATACAGAGCATTAAAACCTGTTTTTTCGACTATTTATAATCAAGTTGAAGGTCAAGTCACCAGTGCTCAAGTTGACGTTGCCGCCATTGTAGAAACTGACGCCCCTCTTGATATGCGTTATGAGCCGGATCATCCTTTTGCCAATGAGCAAGGTTATGTGGCCTATTCCAACGTTAATACTGTCGATGAAATGGCAGACATGATGGCCGCCAGTCGCGCCTTTGAAACCAGTGTAGAAGTCATGAATCGTGCTCGCTCAATGCAGCAAGGTCTATTACAACTCGGAGCTAATTAAGATGAATGTTAATGCGTTATCCAGCAGTTATAACACACCTGAAGTCGCAACCAGTGCAGACAGTTCAAGTGCACTAAGTAATGAATTCATGACGTTAATGATTGCACAAATTCAAAACCAAGATCCGACGAATCCCATTGATGGCACAGAATATGTCTCTCAATTAGCCCAGTTCTCACAAGTCGAAAGCTTAGAGAAAATGCGCTCAGATCAAAACACACAAATGGTGATGATTGAAAACATGGGCATAGTGCAGTCAGCCAACCTGATTGGCAAAGATGCTATGGTCGCCGCGGATTCACTCAACATTGAAGCTGACAGTGAGACGATACAAGGAAAAATTTATCTTGAAAATGCCACCAGCGATGCCAGCGTTGAGATTGTGGATGCCAATGGCAACACAGTCCACACCATCAATTTAGGTGCACAAGGCAAAGGTGATATTCCTTTTGACATCAATCCTCAAGCCCTTGGCTTACTTAAAGGCGAGTACAAGCTGCAAGCAAAAGCCACCTCAGGTGATGAGTCCACCAGCTTAAAAACGTTTATTCAAGCGCCCATTGAAAAAATTCATTTTGCCAGCGCCTCAGGCATGATGATGGCCGAACTCGGCTATGGACTAGGAACAGTTTCTGTTCTTGAAATATCTGAAGTGTCTTAATTGAACTTCCAACTTACGGCATTTAATTAACTTCATATTGATTTAATAAAGGAAACCTTCTTATGTCTTACAACATCGCACTGAGTGGCCTGCAAGCAACAACCCAGAACTTAAATACCATCAGTAATAATATCTCTAATGCCTCAACCGTTGGCTTTAGAGGCGGGCGCAGTGAATTTGCCGCGATTTATAATGGCGGTCAAGCAGGTGGTGTCAACGTCATGTCCACTACACAAAATTTCTCAACGGGCGGTACATTAAGCTATACCGGCCGTGAACTTGACTTAGGTATTCAAGGTGATGGTTTCTTCGTCTTATCTGGGCAAGATGGCAGCACTTTATATGCGCGTGCGGGTATGTTCAATCAAGATGCTAACGGCTATGTGATCGACCCTGCCGGTAACCGCCTGCAAGGTTATCCCGTCAATACGGCAAATCAGCTACAAAACGGTACCATTAGCGATCTTCAAGTGCAATCTGGCTCATTAGCCGCCAAGCCAACCACATCTGTGGGCATAGTGTCTAACCTAGATTCAACCGTTGCTGCCATAGATACTACCTTAAATCCATTTGATGCTGCCGATGCAAGCACTTACCATTCTACCACCACAGTAACCATCAATGATTCTCTGGGTAAAGAGCATGCACTTACGGAATACCATGTCAAAACCGGCGCCAATACCTGGGAAATCCACTATATGATGGACGGTGAAGAAGTAGGCATACCGAATAACATGACCTTTAACAATGATGGTACCCTTAGTGCTGGCGGTGCCACTACGCTAAACATTACTAGCACCTCAAATCCAGCTATCATTGCGGGTGTGGATGACTTAAGCATAGAGTTAAGCTACACCAATACCACGCAATACGCCAAAGACTATAACAATTCGAGCCTAAGCCAAAATGGCTATAGCTCAGGTGAGCTAAACGGTATTCGTCTTGATGAAAACGGCATGCTTTACGGCACTTACACTAACGGTCAAGAGCAATTGCAAGGCCAAGTCGTATTAGCCGATTTCAACAACCCTAATGGCCTAACCCCTGTGAGTAACAATGCTTGGGCCTCCACCAACCAAGCTGGCCAAGCGGTCATAGGCTCACCCACAACGGGCACATTAGGCGGGATCACCTCAGGCTACCTTGAAGGATCAAATGTCGACACCACAGCTGAAATGGTAAACCTGATGACTGCACAACGTAATTATCAGTCTAATGCCAAAGTGCTCGATGCAAACTCAACCATGCAACAAGCCCTATTAAACGCCATTTAATGTCATTTACGCTTGGCTGGGTAACATAAGGACTCGGCCTAGTTTCCCTATTAAATAACGTCATAGGATCTAAGGATAACAGCATGGATAGAATGCTATACACAGCGGCAACAGGTGCGGCGCGCATAATGGAGGCTCAATCCATTCGCGCCAATAACTTAGCCAATGCCGATACGACAGGTTTTAAAGCTGATCTAGAGCGTGTTAATGCACAAACCGTGGCGCCCATGGGCAACAGCTTACGCACTCGCGTGCTGGCACAAACCGAAGACACAGGCTTTAACAAGCAAGCTGGCGAACTCAATCCCACAGGTCGCACGCTAGACTTAGCGATCCGCGATCATGGCTTTTTTACTGTGATGACAGACGAAGGTGAAGCCTATACGCGATCAGGCGCCATTGTTCCCGATGCAACGGGTCAACTGACCCTTGATGGTCGCAGCGTGCAAGGATTAAACGGCCCCATTGTGCTGCCTGAATACCGTGAACTCTTTGTGGGCGACGATGGCCGCATTAGCATTCTTGGCGCTGAAGGCGGGATCATTGAGCAAGTAGCACAACTTAAGATGGTTAACCCTGAACTCGACACCATGAAAAAAGGACAAGACGGTTTGTTTTACAGCCGCGATGGCAATCCGCTTGTCGCCGATGACAGCGTCAAAGTCCACAGTGGTTTTTTAGAAGCCAGTAATGTGCAAGCCGTCAGTGAGCTTATCGCTTCGATGGATCTCAGTCGCCAATTTGAAATTCAAGTCAAGTTGATGAAAAGCGCAGAAAAATTAGCCGAAGCAGGCAACCGCCTGATTAAAAACGCTTAAAGGATAAGAAGATGCAATCAGCATTATGGGTAAGTAAAACAGGCCTAACGGCTCAAGATGTAAAAATGACCACCATTGCCAACAACTTGGCAAACGTTAACACCACAGGTTTTAAACGCGATCGTGTCGCCTTTAACGATTTGTTCTACCAAGTACAACGCCAACCCGGTGGTCAAGTTGATGAGCTCAACCAACTGCCTTCTGGTTTACAACTAGGTACAGGTACTCGCGTAGTTGGCACGCAAAAAGTCTTCACTACAGGTGACATGTTAACGACCAACCAACAGCTGGACATTGCCATTGAAGGACAAGGCTTCTTTCAAATTGAAGAAGCAAACGGCGATATTGGTTACACTCGAAACGGTCAATTTTATCGCAGCAGCGAAGGCTTAATGGTGACCTCTCAAGGCTTACCTTTAGTCCCTAATATCGAAATTCCAGAAGACGCACTTAACATCACCATTGCGGCAGATGGCACAGTTTCAGCGCAAGTTGCGGGCAACAGCGACTCACAAGAGCTGGGCCAAATCACACTTGTAAACTTCAGTAACCCAACGGGGCTTGAAGCGCGCGGAGACAACCTGTACCGCGAAACATCCGCCTCTGGCGCTGCCATTGAAGGCATTGCAGGGGATCAATCTATGGGTCAATTAAGACAAGGGTCTTTGGAAGGTGCCAATGTCAATGTTGTCGAAGAAATGGTTGAAATGATCTCAACCCAACGCGCCTATGAAATGAACGCCAAAGTCGTTTCAGCGTCAGACGACATGCTTAAATTTCTCAACCAGTCTCTTTAATCGAAACTGATGTTGTTCCACTTTACACCAATACGATAAGGGATACGAATGCGTCATTTATGGATAGGAGTGCTGTTAATATTATCAGGTTGTGCAGCCCATTTTCCAGAGGCCGAAACCCAACCCGGTCTTGCTGAATGGGCACCGCCAGAAATCGATTACAGCCTACCAGAGGCAAAAGATGGCAGCCTATATCGTCAGGGTTATATGTTAACTCTGTTTAAAGATAAGCGTGCTTTTCGAGAAGGTGACATTCTCACCGTTGCTTTGGATGAAAAAACCTTTTCAAGCAAAAAAGCCGATACGTCAACCAGCAAAGATCAACAAATGGGCTTCGGTTTAACCTCAGATATTGATGGTAATGCTTATTCTGCCAATGCCGATGGATCTTTTGGCCGCGCCTTTGATGGCAGCGGTTCCAGTACACAGCAAAATCAATTGTCGGGTTCGATTACCGTCACTGTTGCTAAAGTACTGCCAAACGGCGCCCTACTTATTCGTGGTGAAAAGTGGTTGAGGCTCAACCAAGGTGATGAATACTTGCGCTTAATCGGCCTTATTCGTATCGATGATATTGATACCAATAACACCATTTCTTCTCAAAGAATTGCTGATGCTCGCATTATTTATGGCGGCCAAGGCGCCATTGCCGATAGTAACTCTATGGGCTGGGCGGCACGTTACTTTAATAGTCCATGGTTCCCATTATGATGCGAGATTTATTCCAGCTTAAGTTCACTTCGGCAAGGAAGAGAAAAATGAAAAAATTAACATTGCTCGCCAGTGTGTTTTTGATGCTAGTAACAGGGCCAAGTCTTGCTCAAGAGTCGACCCAAACTCGATACCTCATGGACATAGTCGATGTGCAAGGTATTCGTGGTAACCAGCTAGTCGGTTACGGTTTAGTGGTAGGACTCAATGGCACAGGGGATCGCACTCAAGTCAAATTCACCAGCCAGTCAGTAGTTAACATGCTCAAGCAATTTGGCGTGCAACTTGACGAGAAAATCGATCCTAAACTGAAAAACGTGGCCGCCGTTGCCGTACATGCCACTGTGCCTGCGTTAACGAGTCCTGGGCAAACCATAGACGTCACAGTATCGTCACTGGGTGATGCCAAGAGTTTACGCGGCGGCACACTATTAATGACACCGCTAAAAGGGGTAGATGGTGAAATCTACGCTGTAGCTCAAGGTAACTTAGTCGTTGGCGGCGTTTCAGCTCAAGGACGCAATGGCACTTCAGTGACAGTCAATGTTACTACGGTAGGTAATATTCCTAACGGCGCCATATTGGAAGCCGAAATTCCCAGTAACTTTCATGACAAAGATCATATTGTTTTGAATCTTAGGGCGCCGAGCTTTAAAACCGCTCGCAATATCGAACGAGCAGTCAACGATCTTTTTGGTCCAAATGTCGCGGCAGCCGACAGTAAAGCCAAAGTACTGGTTCGCGCGCCCAAATCTCATCGTGAACGCATTACCTTTATGTCCATGTTGGAAGAACTGCAAATTCTACAAGGACGCAAGCCCCCCAGAGTGGTCTTTAATAGCCGAACGGGGACTGTTGTTATGGGTGGCGGTGTCGTTGTGCGAAAAGCGGCAGTTAGCCACGGTAATTTAACCGTGAGCATTATCGAAAAACCACAAGTCAGCCAACCAAACGGCGCCATTTATGGTGTCGCACAGGGCCGTACTGTGGTAACAAACGATAGCCAAGTGAACCTAGATACTGGCAGTGGACACATGTTTGTCTGGGAAGAAGGGATTGCATTGGAAGAAATTGTCAGGGCAATTAACAGCCTAGGCGCTTCTCCCATGGACTTAATGTCTATTTTGCAAGCCTTGGACGAAGCTGGCTCACTGGAAGCCGAACTCGTCGTCATATAACAATAATCAACCCTGGCAAGCTTATTCTTCTAAACAATAAAACGTTTAAGCTTGCTTTTTAACATTCAGTAATGGCGTGCATATGAAACTCGACAATTCACATAGCTACTTAAATCAAACCAATGCTGGCGATCTCATCAAAAGCAACGGCGAGTACGGTGCGCTAAAACTGGTCAGTCAGCAGTTTGAAGCGCAGTTTTTACAAACAGTGCTCAAACAAATGCGCAGTGCATCCGATGTGATGGCGGATGAAGATAACCCACTCTCAGCCCAAAAAGACAGCTTATATCGAGATTGGCATGACTCAGAGCTTGCCGGACGCTTAAGTCAAATGCAAAGCACAGGCCTTGCCAGCGTCATGACCAAACAATTAGCCGGCGCCCTTAAGTCGCGCCCTGAAGCGGTCGCCTCTAATGAACAAATATCAACACCAAACGCCGCTAATATTGCGACCAATATATCAACCACAGCCATGCAGCCGGCGCTAATCACGCCAATAAAAGTGAAGTAAAGTGCAAGCATGTCGGTATTCCCCCGCTCTAAACACATACAGAATGGGTATTAGCAGCTTTGTTCGACTAAATTAAGGAAACACTATGAGTCTTCTCAATATTGGTATGTCAGGGCTAACGGCCAGTATGGCCGCCTTAAATACTACCTCAAATAATGTTGCTAACGCTGCAGTGGTGGGTTATTCACGCCAACAAGTTCTGAGCAGTTCAGTGGCAGGTGGCCAATATGGTGGCGGCGCGGGCGTCAATGTGGATGGCATTCGCCGCATTTCAGATCAATATCAAGTCGCTCAGCTTTGGCATTCAAGCAGTAGCCTAGGTTATGCCAATACCCAGCAAAGCTACCACAGCCAAGTGGAAACGGTTTTTAATACCGATGGCAACAATATCTCAGAAGGCTTAGATGCCCTTTTTGCAGCGCTAAATGCCTCAATGGAAAAACCCAGTGAAACCGCTTATCGTCAAGGTGTGCTCAATGAGGCTAAAGCCTTAAGCCAACGTATCAACTCCATCAGCGATAGCTTAAGTGCTCAAACCACTCAAATTGAAAGTCAAATTAGCGCTTCGGTCAACGAAATCAACACGCAACTTGAAACCATTGCCCGTTTAAACACCGAAATTCAAGCATCGGCCAATAACGGTAACCCGTCTGCTTCATTATTAGATAGCCGTGATGTCGCCATTGATGATCTTGCTAAAATTATCGACATTCGCGTCACAGAAGAAAGCAATGGCATGGTGAATATTTCACTGGCTCAAGGCCAGCCTTTACTCGCTGGCACCACCACATCAACATTAGTGACATCACCACTGGCCAGTAATCCAACGCTGAATCAAGTGAGTATTGAGTTTGGTCAGTCAAGCTTTCCTGTGGATGACAACACCGGCGGCAGTTTAGGCGCGTTACTAGACTATCGCGATAACGATCTCGCCAACTCCATCACTTTTACCAATGAAATGGCTAAAAACTTAGCCGATGAGTTTAATTCTGTCCTTAAAAATGGTACCGATCTTAATGGTGCCACTCCAACTATGGATTTATTTAGCTATGATGCTAACAATCCTGCAGGTACATTAACTCTGACTTCAGGTTTTACCTCTGACATGCTGGCTTTTGGGCAAGATGGCACCCCAGGCGATAACAGTAACTTGCGAGCACTTGTTGAAATCGCCAATACCAACTTTGCCTTTGGCTCTATTAACGCCACCACTACTATGGGCGATGCCTTTGCAGCGAAAATAGGCCAGCTAGGTTCCACGGCCCGTCAAGCCAGCTTAAATGCCGAAACCAGCACACAATTACAAATGGATGCACAAGCACAATGGTCCAGCACTAGCGGCGTCAACTTAGATGAAGAAGGCGCTAATCTCATTAAATATCAACAACAGTATCAAGCTAATGCCAAGATTATCTCCACGGCCGATCAGTTGTTTCAAACTCTTTTAAGCAGCATTTAAGGAAATAAATCATGCGCGTTAGTATGCAAAATATGTACAACAGTAACTTGTATAGCCTTCAAAAGTCCACCACTGAAATAGCTCGTCTCAATGAGATGCAAGCCTTACAAACAGCTATATTAAAACCCTCTGACGATCCTATCGGTGCCGTACAAATTATAGGCATTGAACGTGATATAGCTGCCACCAAGCAATACATCTCCAATATTGACTCGCTTAGCACTGGCCTTGACCGCTCTGAAACCCATTTATCCAGCATGATCGATCTGCAAGGCCGTTTACGAGAAATCACGATCGCTTCCAACAATGGCAGTTTATCACCCGCTGATCGCGCCGCCTACGGCGCCGAAATGGAAGAACTCATGGAAAGCATGGTATCATTAGTCAATGCCACAGATGAAAGTGGTAATTACCTGTTCTCAGGCAATTTAACCGACACTCAGCCTCTGATTAAAGACACCAATGGAGATTACATCTACCAAGGCGACAGTAACCAACGTGAAGTACAAGTGGCCAATAATACTTGGATGGAAGCCAATGTTACCGCAGAAGCCTTCATTTTCAGTAATGGCAGCAATGATATCTTCAATCAGGCCCAAGCTTATATGAATGTATTAAAAGATCCTAACTTATCACCGGGAGATGCTGGGTTTGATACTGCTGCAGAAGATATGTTGAGCACTTTAGATGATACGCTAAACAGTATTAGTGCAACCATTACAGATTTAGGCGGTAAGCAAAACAGCTTAAGCTTAACCAAAAGCTCTCACGAAGAGATGAATATTTTTAGCGAGGAAGTGAAAGGGAAAGTCGATGGATTTGATTTTGCGGCTTCTATCTCAGAATCAACAAAACTAACGACAGCACTAGAAGTGACACAAAAAATAGTTGCAAAAACCATGCAATTATCATTATTTAGTCAAATATAGAGATAAAAAATTATGCTTAATGGAGTTACAGACAGCCTAAATGTTCAACACCGCAGTCAAACGGTGAGTGCACCTATCAGTGAACTGCCTCAGTCACTGCCAAAGGTTCAGGCCAAGATGTCCTCCATTCCGACCCACAGGCTAGAATCTTATGTTCGCTGGGCAAAGGTCACTCAAGGACAACATAAGATTTCAGCCGCACAAGTCACTGAGCATAGCTTAAAGCAAGTGGTCCAATTGCTCAAAAAACTGAAAAAACAAGTCAAAGTATCCCTACAAAATGCTTCGGCCATACACACAGAACCCGACCAAAACTGTTTACGATTACAGCAAAGACTAGTGAGTCTCAGCCCTCAATACCAAGGCAAAGCCTTAATCGATCATCAATTGAATGTGATCTCCCCTAGCCGTCCAGCAAGCCCACGGCAATTTAGATTAAAATCTGTGGAGCTTACTCAGCCTAAAGCCAGAGACGAACGTATTAGTTTACAGCTAGGCACCAGCACAATAAATATCACTTTACCGGCGAATGAATCTCAAGCCCGCTTATCGAGCCATTTAGCAACAAGCCTTGAACCTTTGGGAATACAACTGCAGGCGCAACACGCCTCAGCTCATCAAGCAATAGGGACACAAACATTGCCAAGCTTGTTTAATACTCACGAGCAACAATGGCAATTAATAAAAGATGGCATCTTTATGACAGGACAAGGTCAACGCCTGCCAGCGGGAGAGCCCAGATTAATAAAAGTCATCGAAGAGCTCAACTGGCAAGATCCAAGGGAGTGGCAATTTAATAGCCAGAGTGAACTGAAACAAAGCCTAGCCAAGATCAGCAAATCTTTGAGTAAAATTGAAAAACAATTACAAGAGTTAAACGAAGTACAACAAAAAATCCGTTTACAACTGAAACATGTCAATACGACGCAACAAGCGGATTTTGATGTGCAAACAACGCTACAAAGGCTCAATACCCTTATGCAACCTAACCCCTTTAGCGCCCATGTTCGTTCACTCATGGCACAAGCCAATGTGAATCGCAATCAAGTATCGTCATTGTTAGGCTGACAGAAGATTCAATAAAAAATAAAAATCACCCATCTACTTGGGTGATTGACACTAATCACTCCACATCAATATTCCATCAAGCTTAAATCATTCTTCACTTCACAGGTATATAATTCCCCCTCGTGAAAATATCGATTAAGTTCAATTCACTGCAATTTAATAAAATTGACATTTAATCTTCTGCTAAATGTCACATACACAGTGGTCAAACCTCTTAAAAATAAATAATACGAGTATTTATTCGATCTTCATCACAACTTGTTAATAAAATGTTTAATTTGTGATGGGTGAGGGTTTATTTACGCGTCCTTCAGCGGTAAGGTAGCGCCAATTGAAAGACAAGGACGGTAGCATTGATGAAGCGCCAGCAGTTCATTGCTATCAAAGTACTCAACGAATTTAAAAGGAAATGACTGTGCGTACTTATACTGGTTCTATTTCACGTTTCACAAATTTGATGTCAATCGCCTCTTTAAGCATCACAACATTGATCTTATCCCCTTCAGCGCTAGCCACAGATTATTATGCTTCAGACCAATGGGTTATTCAGCAAGACTTCCAGATCGACGCTGGTGACAGGATCATAGTAACTCAAGACACCCATGTTTATTTAAGCCCCGATGCAAAAATAACAATTAACCCAAATGCCGCATTAATTTTGGAAGAAGGGGTAAATATTGATATTGGTAACAATGCTGAAATTGCGGTTTATGGTGAATTTACTTCGTTTGGCAATGCCTACAAGATGAATAAATTGCAATCGGTGCAGTTATCACCAACAAATACCGATTGGCAAGGCATAACGACTTACAATGGCTCAAAGGTTAACTTGCAATACACCCAAGTCAGTCACGCCGTCAATGCCATTCACGCCCAAATTGGCACCACTATTTTATTCCCCGCTAATTCGGACACCCATATTAATTCTGACGCTAGGCATGAAATAGAAAATACACCTATCAGCCAACTTAATATTCGCTATAGTGATTTTAGCCATAACCAAACTGCCATCAACATTAGTGAGTTACATACATTTGGTCGATTAGACTCCAGCATTCAATACAATCAATTTAGTGACAATGAATATCACCTTCATACATCTAGCCAAGCACTAAATCATGATACAAAACTCAGTCCAACTATTATTGATGCGCGCTTTAATTGGTGGTCTACAACTGATACGAATCAAATCAAACAAGGTATTCGAGATACACAAATTATCTCAAACGAAAGAAATCTAAACACTTCGGCATTGAGAGTCGACTATAGCCATTACAGACAGTCAATTTATTACAATGACATTTTAAACAATGCATTCATATTGGAATTACCTCAAAAATGGAAATTAGAGGATCCCATCACCATTGATCCAGGGTTTAATCGAGAGAGTCATTATCAATTGGATGGCAACTATTTAATTGCAGGTAATACTCAATTCAAGCCATATCAATTAGCCACACTTACGGCAAACAGTATGCTCACTATAAGCGAGAACAGCATACTCACCATTGCTGAAACGGCAAGGTTTATTGCTGAACCTGGCGCCGTTATTTATTTAAGACAGAATAGTCAGATCAATGTAAATGGCCACTGGGAATTGCTTGAAGGTGTACAAGTTGTTGCCGAAGAAGGCGCTAAAATAAATCTAAATGGCAGTTTGTATACCAACGGCGCTTCACATAACAGAGTTAATTTTAATGCTGCATCGCACCTAATCAACCAAGAGTGGCAAGGAATAGAGGTTTTTCATGGAGCTGAAATAAACCTTAACTACGCACAAATTCAACATGCACAGCAAGGTGTTTACGTAAACCTAGTGCCAGCAATTCATTATCCAGAGCAGGTTAACTCAAACACATCCTTAAATCTTAGCGATGAACAAACCAAGATAGAAATAACCCACACACGCTTTATTGAAAATGATCAAGCCATACGCATTGATGTCGTACCTGAAACTCAAAATGTCGAAACACTCATTGAATATAATGATTTTATTGATAATACTACCCACTTATTTAGTCAGGTCTATCCTTTCCATGTTTATACAGAAGAAAGTCGGCATTCATTTGAGGCTTTAATTCCTTTCTCACCAATCATCATAAACGCTAAATTTAACTGGTGGGGAAGTGATTTAGTATCGGAGATATCTGATAAAATAATAGATTTTCAGCATGCGACCAATGAGATTGATGGTTTACGTGTCAATTATAGTCAATACCGCAATTCACCCGCATTAAATGATATCGCTCTAAATAGTCTAGTGGTTGAGTTATTCGACGACTTAAAAATATCAGATCCCTTTGAAGTCGACCCAGGTTACAACCTTGAAACTGAATATGAGCTCGATGGTAATTTCATCATTGCAGGTGACACTAAAATCAAACGTTATCAGACTATTACTCTAACTTCAGGCAGCCATTTACACATTAGTGATGATATGACTCTATCTATTTCCCCAAGCGCAATTTTCATTATTGAGCCCAATGCAAGTATCACCTTTGGACATAATAGTCAGTTACTGACTCAAGGAATAGTAATAGACAAAAACCATTAATTAACAATACCAATTACACTTTTGCTCTCTCTTAAAGCCAGTGCTTTTTACACTGGCTTTCCTATTTAAACTCTCATTTCTTACCTTCCCCATACTTATCAGCTCTATTTCCATCAATGACAAGCTTTCTGAATATGATTCAAGCTTAAATCAATTTTAACTAGAGTTTTGATTAGAGAATTTTGATTAAGACACCCATTTTAACTCAAATTCATATTGATCTAAAAACATCAGGGATTTTGAACTAGGCTTAGAATAGTTGATGCTAAACAGCTAAAGGTCGTATTTATGCCTACTCCAAGAAAATCCATTATAAGTCTGGAAGATACATCTTTTTATCACTGTATTTCACGATGTGTGCGTAAAGCATTTTTATGTGGAGTCGACCATTATACTGGGCAATCTTATGAGCATAGGCGAGAATGGGTAGAGAAACGTTTACAACAATTAGCACAAATATTTTCCATCGATATTTGCTCATATGCCATTATGTCTAATCATGTGCATTTAGTATTAAGTATTGATATTTATCAAGTCAATAACTGGAGCAACAAAGAAATTGTTGAGCGCTGGCACAAGCTATTCAAAGGAACAAACATTACTCAAAAATTCAGTCAGGGTTTGCAGCTTGAAAGCCACGAAATCAATACCTTATACCATACCATAGCCACTTACCGAAGTAGGTTAAGCGATATAAGCTGGTTTATGCGTACACTCAATGAACCAATAGCTAGAATGGCAAATAAAGAAGATAAATGCAGTGGACGATTTTGGGAAGGAAGATTCAAATCTCAAGCATTACTTGACGAAGCCGCCATTATTGCTTGTATGGCTTATGTGGATCTCAATCCTATTCGTGCAAAAGCAGCTGCCACTCTAGAAAAGTCAGACTTTACTAGCATTCAAAAGCGGATCAAATCTAAGGCTTCTAACAAACAATCCCAGTATTTACTTCCTTTTACCGGCAATGAAAGCCAAAATCCATCTAAAGGTTTAACCTTTCATTTTCAAGATTATTGCAAACTTCTCAATGATACGAGTCAAATTATTCAAGGGAAAAAACAGGCATCACTGTACACTCCAACAAAAACGCTTCTGGAAAAACTCAATATTCCCATTCAAAACTGGATCAAACTCACTTCTGACTTTACTCGACTATTTAAAGGCCCTGTTGGTACATTACCGGAGCTCAGCCTTTACTGCGAACACTTAGACAAAAAAAGAAGACAAGGAGCCGCCAATTGTCATCAGTGGTTAGATCCTTAAATTTTATTTTTTAAAATCAGTTGAATATACAAAAATAAGCAATTCGCCTTTTTCATTAAAATAGATTTAATGAACCGAGCATGTAATGGACAAAAAGACCTATAAGCGCCTAATCCATTAATTTAAACCATAAAGAGTAAATGTCGGCCTTGATCACCTCGATAGTGCATCACAAAAAGCTCATCAAACCAAATCGCTTGTAAAAATAACACTCATATATGTGATTTAAGACTAATTGTGGGTGTCTCAATAGTTCTTTCTAATAGTAAGTATTGCGATATATCTTTTACGTAAAGATAAGCTAAAAATACTCAAAAAAACCACGATAAAACAATATTTAAGCGGATAGTGTTGAATAAAAATTATTCAAGTTAAAAATTTACGACACGCTCAATCTAGAAGTTCACCATTCATTGCAATATAGACTTCAAAAAGTACCTTGTAATTATGGGTGTCGCAATAATGGCAATAATGTCTCGATAATAACAACATAATAATGAGTAAAAAACCTCCTAAAACACGAAAAAAAATCAGACCTTAATTGCACACAAGAAAATAGCAAGATCAAAATCATTAAAATTGGGAGGGTGTAGACTAATTGATGAGTAATTATGGGTGTCTTGATAGTTTTTGATGGCATAAAAATTACAAAAAATTGATCTTTGCATAAAAACACAAACAAAAAAGAATAATAACCAACAAAATCAAAAACAAAAACAAGATCTAAACAATCATAAATAGAGATCTTTTCACAACAAATTGGAACATTAGATCATTTTTTTTCACATTAATATTCAGTTTGTTGTTTGAGCGTCGTTTTATTGAATGTGACAAACAAAACAGACTTTTTAATTTTTTAAAAACGCTTTAATAAGGATTTGAAAATGTTATCTGTACATACTAATAATGCTTCACTTATCGCTCAAAACTCAGTCAACAAAACTAACGATCTGCTTTCAAACGCTATGGAGCGTTTATCGACTGGTCTTCGTATCAACAGCGCGGCTGACGATGCTGCGGGTCTGCAAATCGCGACGCGTTTAAACGCAAACGTTGTGGGCATGCAAACCGCTAGCCGTAACGTATCTGATGCGACTTCTATGCTACAAACGGCAGATGGCGCACTAGAAGAAATCACCACTATTGCTAACCGTCAAAAAGAGCTAGCTACACAAGCGGCCAACGGCGTGAACTCAGATGCAGACTTAAAAGCTCTGAACGATGAGTTTCAAGAGCTAACGGCTGAGATGACACGTATCATCGATGAGACTGAGTATGCGGGTAATAACTTGTTTGAAGCACTAGCAGACGTGAGCTTTCAAATCGGTTCAACTAGCTCAGAAACTTTGAATGTTAAAGTGCCTGAAATAAACCTAGAGGATTTGGCTGGCGATGGTGCATCTAATTTTGGTGAGCAAACATTAACTAAAGCTACTGCTGATGGTGATGTGCTTGCTTCAGGTTTCGATAAAGACGGTAAAGAAGCAACTGTAAAGTATGACGTTAATGCAACTTACACTGACGGTACTAGCTTTGCTACACCGGTTTATTCTATGGATATATCAGCATTAGATCCAACAGACGCTAATGATGCGGCTACAATCGCTGCAGCGGAAATCAAATTTTCAGATGACATGGTTTCAAAAACAGACGCATCTGGTGCAATGGACATGATCGATACGCTAATCGATACTGTTGCTGAGTCTCGCTCTACTTTAGGTGCTAACATCAACCGTTTAGGCCACACGGCATCTAACCTTGCTAACGTGACTGAAAACACTATAGCTGCTGCGGGTCGTATCATGGATACTGATTTCGCGGTTGAGTCTGCTAACATGACTAAGAACCAACTGCTAGTTCAAGCGGGTACTAACATTCTATCTTCAGCTAACCAAAACACAGGTTTAGTAATGGGTCTTTTAGGTTAATCCCTTAATATAAAGACAAGTAAAGCGCTTCCTTTACATAGTGACATTGCTATCACTATCACTAGGGGCGCTTTATTTATTCATGGGTAAGCTATTGATCAATAGCGTATTTATCAAAAACTTATTTATCAATAACCTAATGAATAAAGCTAAAGTCCTAGTAAGTTAATTTTATGGGTAATGAAACACGACTCTTGTTCCACGATAGTGGCTGCGCGATAGTGGCTTTGAAGTGTATAACTTGATTGGTGTCATTTATATATTGATAAAAGGTATTGAGTGTCAATTATCCCATTAACCCATTAACCCATTAACCCGTTAACCCATTAACTTACTGGGCAATTTTCAAACGATACATGATCAATTAGACGCTCACTCCACACTTAATCCAAATTCGCTTATTAATTTGGACACCCATGATAGCTTATAATAAACAACATCAAGCTATTACTGTTGATCTCTATCAGAAAAATTTGGTAGCTAAAAGCTTCAAACAAGCCTAAGTAAATCTCTTTCACCAAAAACACCAAGCACCAAACACCAAACATCAAACATCAAACATCAAACATCAAACATCAAACATCAAACATCAAACATCAAACATCAAACATCAAACATCAAAGATAAAACCAAATAAAAACAAAAAGAAAACCAAACAAAATAAAAATAAACACAATACTAATAAAACAAAAACAAGTAGCTATATTTAAAAACAAAACCACATAAACAGTAAGTCATTAATTTTTAACAAATTAATGGAAAATAAAAAATAAATTCGCTAAAATCCTATGCTTTTTTATAAATCCTTTCAGTTCCGAAATTTGGCGTCGTTTTATTTTTGCTGACACCAATCATGAATACATTTTCGGAGAAGAAACATGTTATCTGTTCAAACTAACAACGCGTCATTGATCGCGCAAAATTCTGTAAACAAAACCAATGACCTACTTTCAAATGCTATGGAGCGTTTATCAACGGGTCTTCGTATTAACAGCGCCGCTGACGATGCTGCGGGTCTGCAAATTGCTACACGTTTAAATGCTAATACTATTGGCATGCAAACCGCTAGCCGTAACGTGTCTGATGCCACTTCTATGTTGCAAACTGCTGATGGCGCATTAGAAGAGCTAAACACTATCGCTAACCGTCAAAAAGAACTCGCCACACAAGCAGCGAACGGTGTGAATTCAGATAAAGATCTTGAAGCCTTAAATGCTGAGTTTCAGCAATTAACAGCTGAAATGACGCGTATTCTTGATGAGACCTCTTATGCAGGTAACAACTTATTTGAATCACTGGCTGACGTAAGCTTTCAAATTGGCGCCTCTAGCGCTGAAACATTAAAAGTGAACGTGGCAAAAATTAACCTTAGTGATTTAGCTGGTGATGGTGCAAGTGATTTTAGCAGTCAGAACTTAAACAGCAAATTGGCTAATGATACGGTTATCGCACAAGGTTATAAAGCTGATGGTAGTGCTCTAGAAGTCAAATTTGACGAAACTGCCACCTATGTAGAAGGCGATAGTTATACGGAAAAAGTTTATAATATTGATATTTCAGCGCTTGATCCAAATGATGCTACAGATGCTAAGACAATCGCAGATGCAGAAATCAAAATTTCTGCAGCAGTAGCGCAGGGAGCAACTGATGCATCTGATGCTATGGATATGATCGATACGCTAATTGACACTGTTGCAACAGCTCGCTCTACTCTAGGTGCTAACATCAACCGTTTAGGCCACACAGCCTCTAATCTTGCAAATGTTACTGAAAACACTCAAGCGGCTGCGGGACGTATCATGGATACGGATTTCGCCGTTGAGTCTGCTAACATGACTAAGAACCAACTTCTTGTTCAAGCGGGTACTAACATTCTATCTTCAGCTAACCAAAACACTGGCTTGGTTATGGGTCTGTTAGGTTAATCGCCTACTCTTAGGGTTAAACCATAGAATACCGCTTTTTATTAATTTAGTATTAAGGTTTACCCTGCAATAAACCATCAGAGTTTATTAGGCAATCAAAGCGCACTTCATTTGAAGTGCGCTTTTTTGCCTGAATCATTTAAAAAGCAATAAAAGGATATTGTTTTGCTTAATTTCTTTACATTTAATCGATTTTCTCATCTGCCTTGGTCTTCACCTTTTTATCGGCTTTCTCATATTCATTTAATTCAGCTAATTCAGGCAATTAAAATAAGTCAAAGATTGATGAATATAACACTCATGATGTTATTTACTGCCATTAGCCTATTGTCTTGGCCAAGCTACGCCGCCAAAACAATATTTAAGGAACAGCATGCGCCGAGTCATTGGCAATTAAACAAAGATGTACAGATTAAGAAAGGCACGCGGCTCATTGTCGATAAAAACAGTGATGTGTATGTGGGCGATAATGTCACGCTTACCATAGATGAAAAAGCCCAGTTAATTATTCATGAAAATAGCCAGTTCTTATTGGGTAAAAATGCCAAGATCATGGTGCGTGGCAAGTTGTCGAGCCAAGGTAGCGAAGAGGCGCCAGTACGCTTTTTATCAAATCAAACCAGCCCAGAAAAAGGTGACTGGCAAGGGATAGAAGCATTTTTATGGGGGCCGACACTAGAGGTAAACTTAAGCCATACTCACATCAGTCATGCCAAAGTTGGGCTTAACATTATTGCAAAATACGGTTCTCAAAGCCAGCGGATCAGCGTGCAGCATGGCCTATTCAGCCACAACCATATAGGCATAAGCTACAGTGATCGAACGAGTAATAATATATACGGTCACCTAAGTATTCACTACAATCAATTTATTGATAATACCCTTCACTTTAAGACTCGCCACAATCACCCCTTGGGGTCAAAAACCATTATTGATGCTCGCCATAACTGGTGGGGCAGCGATGAGCTAGACGAGATAACCGCTAAGATTGATGATAGCATTCTAGTGAAAAACAAGAACAATAAAAAGATTATTAACAAAGGCGTTAAAGTTAATTACAGTGAGTACCTGCTCTCAAAGAATAAGGCAACATATGCCAAAGCTATCTTTACCCAGCTACCTGCCGTTATTCAAGATGAAGCAAAGGTTATTGCAGATACCAACTCCATTAAAGGACAAAAAAGCGTGCTGTCTGCAGGTAGTCAGCTGATCATTCAAGCGGGAGTAACATTGCGCATTCTCAATGACAGTGATTTTATTGTGAAAGAAGGTGCTCGCATTATACTTGAAGATGATGCACAGCTAATTATTGATGGCCATTGGCAATTGGCGCCGGGCAGTGAGATCTTAAGTGGTAAGAATGCTGACATAAGAATTAATGGTCAACTGACCTCACTGGGCACAAAAGAGAAGCCAATACGCTTTGATTCTAGCTTGCCAAATAAAAGCAGTTGGTCTGGCATTAATGTGTCCATATATAGTCAAACAGCAGCGCTTACACTTAAGCATACAAAAATTAGACATGCTCTTACAGGGTTATATATATCGCACAAATCTAGTATTACATCACCAGCCATTGATATTAAAGAGAGTGAATTTAGCCATAACCTGATAGGCATACACTATTTTATTACTAATCATAAAAGTAAAAACACTAGTGTCGTAATTCAACATAATGAGTTTATTGATAATCAAATTAATCTTAAAGCTACAGGCCGTAACAACACGAGCAATAGCAAATTTATTATAGATGCTCGTCATAACTGGTGGGGGAGCAATCAACTTTCTGAAATAGCTGCTAAAATTTATGATTTTCAGCAAGATAATCAACATGGCCTAAAGGTCAATTATGGACAGTATTTAACTCAGCCAAGAAGCCAAGCCGATACTCATCATTTTATGACTCAATTGCCCACTGAGCTGAAGCAGAATGGAGAATATGTATTACAAGGCGAGTATCATGTACTGGGGGACACACAATTTACAGATGGGCAAGTTGTTAAGCTGACATCAAAGAGTCAGTTGATCGTGAAAGCCAATAGCCTATTAAGCATCATGGCGGACAGTGAGTTTTTGCTTGAGTCAGGGGCTAAGATCATTTTAGAAGATAATGCTCGATTAATTGTTCATGGACGATGGCAGCTAGCGGAAGGGGTGCAAGTCATTGCTGGGCAACAAGCAGGCATTTATGTTTATGGGCAATTGCTGGCTAAAGGCCAAGAAGATGATCTGATAAGTTTCTCTTCTTCCTTTCCAGATGCGAGCGCCAATAGCTGGAAAGGGATCACGGGCTATCCAAATGCGCACATTGAATTAGAATATGTGAGTATTGCCCATGCTACTCACGGTTTATATGGTTATATTCACGAAAAAGACAAAGGTATTTACATTAATGTGAACCACAGCCATTTTTTTGATAATAAACACGGCGTTCGTGTATTTGAAAGTGGCCACAGTGAAAACACACAAATCCAACTTACTTACAATGCCTTTGGTAATAACGAGTTTCATGTTTATACCTCAGGTAACCAGAAAGGTAAGGTTAAAAGCATTATCGATGCGCGTTATAACTGGTGGAATACGGCTATTATCAGCGACATTGCCAGTAAGATTTATGATATCTCGCACGATAGTAGTGCATTAAAGGTCAATTATGGCCAATATCGTTATTCACTTAACGTAAAAGACATTGCCAAAAATACCATAGTGAGTACTTGGCCTGAAGCGCTGTTGATTAATAATGAATATCGACTAAAAGGCCAATATACACTTATTGGTGATACGCAGGTTCAAACTGGAGAAAAAGTTCGCCTCACAGCGGGTAGTCAGCTTACTATCAAGGCTGGCGCAAAGCTTAGCGTGGCGACACTTGGAGAGTTTATTATTGAAAAAGGCGCCAAAGTTATTTTAGAAGATGGCGCTTATGTTATGGTTTATGGACGATGGGAGCTGAGTGAAGACGTTAAGGTAATTGCAGGCAACAAGGCAGGCATTAATGTCCATGGACAACTGATTGCTCAAGGTAGCCAAGCAGATGTTATCTCATTTTCATCTGAATTAGACAATAACAATAGTGCAACTCATCAATGGCAAGGGATCAATACTTATGCTGGTTCAGTCATTAAGCTTAAGTATGTGAATATTTCACAGGCAAAACATGGCTTATATGCTTATATTAATGAAAAAGATACAGGTATTGATATTGATGTGAGTTATAGCCGTTTTAGCAACAACGCCATTGCATTCTATGTTAAGGAGTTTGATCGCAGCGATAACACTCACATAAAACTCAATTATAATGCCTTTGTTAGTAATCAATTTCATGTTTATACTTCGGCTACCAATCAATACCAATTAAAAACCATTATTGATGCCCGCTATAACTGGTGGAATACGGCTATTATTAGCGAAATTGCCAGTAAAATTCGTGACGATAGACAAGATCAGAGTGCGCTTAAAGTGAATTATGGCCAATATCGCTACTCACTTGATGTAAAAGATATTGCTAAAAATACCATTATTAGCGCTTGGCCAGAATCACTGTTAGTTGAAGATGAGTATCGCCTGAATGGGCAATATGAATTGATTGGCCATACACAAGTTCAAGCAAATAAACGCCTTCGACTCACCTCTGGTAGCCAGCTCACTATTAAGGCAGGCACAAAATTAACAATTGAGGCATTAGGACAGTTTATTGTTGAAGAAGGCGCAACACTTGTTATTGAAGATAATGCACACATTAGCGTTCATGGCCTTTGGCACTTAGCCGCTGGAGTTAAGGTTAACACAGGCCAAAAAGCGGCTATTTATGTTTATGGACAGCTTATTGCTAAAGGGCAAGAAAATAACAAGATTTCCTTTTCATCTTATATCGCTGATGCAGGGCCAAATACTTGGTATGGCATTATCGCCTATGCCGGATCTACAATAACATTACACCATGTGCATATTTATCATGCTAAATATGGTGTTTATGGTCACCTGAATACACAAAACAACAAGCTCAATATTGATATTCGATATAGCACGTTTAAACACAACTTTTATGGTGTGCGTCTTTATGAATATTATGCTGCTGAGATCCTCGCCACATTACATTACAACCAATTTATTGATAATGAATTCCATGTTTATACCACTCGAACTCAATCAAGTGCTTCTAACAACATCATCGATGCTCGCTATAACTGGTGGAATAGCGCCAATGCTGAAGCATTCAGCAAAAAAATCTACGATATCGGAAAAAATCCCAATGCACTCAAAGTGAATTATGGACAATATAGGCGCTCTGTAGCCTTTGATGACATTGCAACTGATGGCATTGTCGCACACTGGCCCTCAGCATTGATCAAGAAGGAAGAGATTGTCCTTAATGGTGATTTTAACCTGATTGGTAACATAGACATTAATGAACAACAGGTGGTTAGAGTCACATCCGGTAGTCATATTACCCTGAATGCGGGAGTACAGTTATCTGTCTATAAAGGTGGTCAATGGATTGTTGAAGAAGGTGCCACTGTGACCATAAATGAGAGTGCAGCTATTATTGTTTATGGTAATTGGCAAATTAATGCTGGTGTAAAAGTATACTCAGGAAGCAATGCTAAAATAGAGGTTTATGGTACTTTGGCGGGCCTAGGTACTAAAGACAATGAGATCGTCTTTGGCTCACTACTTAACTCCTCATTAAGCGACACTGATAGTGCTTTGTTGGAGGATGGCAACTGGCAGGGCATTACTGGCTATTCTGGAGCCAATATTCAACTGGTTTATACCCAAATACGTGATGCAAAATATGGGCTTTTCGGCCATATCAACACCTCTGAAGCGGTTAACTTTGATGTTCGTTACAGCCGTTTTATCAATAATATTAATGGAGTGCGTATTTACGAGACGGTGCCGAATACAAGCAGCAAACTGGTATTGCACTATAACCAGTATATCAATAATCTCTTTAATATTTATGGCTATGGCACTGGATTAGATTCTCGCTTAGTTATTGATGCTCGATTTAATTGGTGGAATAGCACAAATATCAATAAGATCAAAGCTAAGATTTACGATATTGAACACAGTAACAAGGGCTTAAGGATCAATTATACACAGAGGCTTTTAAGCCAAGATCCTAAAGATGTTGATTTTTCTTATCAAAATACTGCAATTGCCCAAGATGTTCAGGTTGCAAAGCGCATTCGCATTGGTGGTAATACAAGCATAGCTAGTGGTCATAGCATGACATTGGGCGCTGGTGCCAATATGACACTTGATGCAAAGGCTCACTTGATTATTCATGGGGATCTTATTTTAGATGAAGATGCGCAATTCATTGCTCATGAAGGCGCGAAAATCACGGTTACTGGGCGTATTATCGCAAAAGGCAAAGAACTTATCATTCCCAAAACACTCAGTGTTGATTTACAAGCGGGCAGTTATTTTCTTGCTAGCCCAAATACACAGGTTCATATTCATGGCCATTTTAACAGTTTAGGTCATGTCGATAATCCTGTTACAATTGGATTAAATAATACTTCTGACAACAAGCTATTATGGCAAGGCCTATTGGCTCATGACATGAGCCAAGTTAACTTAACGTACACGACTCTATCTGATGCTAGAGTTGGAATATACACAGAAGGTAGCAGCCAAGTTAATATCAAGCACTCAGTGCTTAAAAATAATATTCGCGCAGTACATTTGCACTATAATAAGCCAATCAAAAAAGCTGGCTTTAGTGCTCATTACAACCGTTTTGAAAACAATAGTGAATATAATATCTATGCTGCTCAAACTCATCCAAACTATTTTACTGGGCAAATTCCTGTAGAATACAATTGGTGGGGCAGCCAAGATCCGGCAGTCGTCAATCAGGCTTTTTATGATAAAGGACGAGATTCGGTTTTAGGGCTGTGGCTTAACTTTAGCCATATTTGGTTGAATGCCGCTGGTGAAAACGTTTTGCAGTCTGCTGTTGCTGGCCCTATTTTAGCTGAGGATTTACTTGGAAAAAGCGTTCGCATTATTGGTTACAGTGAATTAAATCAAGATGTTAGTGTTTCAAAAAACCATGATTTGATCATTGCACCATATGCAACACTGGTTGCCAATGCTGACATATTGCTTGAAGAAAATGCACAGCTCATAGTAAAGCATTATGGCGAGTTAATTTTACCTGCCGAGCATACACTCACGTTAGCAGAGATGACGGCACTTAAACTCGGTGTTGAAGCCAAAATCACCTTATATGGAAAACTGCTTGTTCAAGCTTCGCTGTCTAAGCCTAGTGTACTACGCGGCGCGCAAGTAGGCGATCCTTTGATCTGTCCTTAAACATATAATAAATATCCCGCCTTTCTATTGAGGCATTTCAATAGCAGCAAGGCTAATAGTAGACTTGCTGCTATTAGCCTTTTTTATTAACGATAAGGTATTAGAATTCAAGCGTAGACTTTTAGTTTATGATTTTTACTCATTTAAAGTAAAAAATAACGCTTTAATAACGCCCGCTTTAATCAGTGGGCGTTTTTTATGTGCATATTGAAAAGTTCACTCGCCGCACAATAAATATCAACCAATACTTTAATCTACCATTAAAGCGGTCGCCTTCCTCAAATCGCCATGTACTTTAAATGCTCCATCTAAGTGGCCTCAATTATTTATTGCTCAGAATAATCTTTCAGATCAGTAAATTCAGACATGCATAGTTATTTCAATGTATGTCTTTCATTTTAAAACAAATAAGAAGGATCTTATTTTGAATTACCCAAGTTGTTCATTCAAAAACGCTATCTTACCTTTCGCTATCATGAGTAGTCTTAGTTTATCAGCCTCTGCTCTGGCAGAGGATCATTATGCGCCCAGTACTTGGACCATAGATGACACCACGCATATTGTTGCAGGCGATCGTATGTTCGTGCCTGCAGGCACAGAGGTGTTCCTTAATAGCAGCTTGATTGTCGATAAAGGCGGTGAGTTGATTATTGAAGGAGGTACGCAATTTACCAATGGTATTATGACCAGTATCCGTGTTTTCGGCAGTCTAAATATACAAGGCACCGAAAACAATGAAGCCGTTTTCAGCAATATCCCTGGCATTGCGTGGTTTGATAGTACACGCTGGTTTGGTATAACTGTTTATAATGGCGCTGAAGTGAATATTGAATATGCTCATATCAGTCAATCTGTACATGGTATTGGGGCTTATTTATCCGATGAAGATGAGAGCATTCAACTGAATGTGCGCTATAGTACATTCAGTGACAATAATAATGGTGTCATGATTCGAGCGAACCCATTGAGCTCTGGCTCCACCTTTACACCAAGTATTCAACATAACCAATTTATCGATAACTCGACGCATTTACTGACTAAAAATGATTATTTTAGTTATTGTCAGATTGAAGCTAGCACTTGTTATGGCGATCCTAATCCTGATTGGATCATCGAGCCACCCGTTTTTATTGAAATTGATGAGAATGGCAATGTTATTCCACCTGAGGTCGAACCTGATATAGAACCTGAGCCTGCCCCCCTTCCGTCGACGACCTTTATTGATGCGCGCTATAATTGGTGGAACAGTGCAATATTAGAAACTGTCAGCCATAAAATTGAAGATAATACCGATTCAGATTCCGGTCTAGCGGTCAATTACCTCCCCTATCGTGCATCAATTGAATTAGATCATCTTGCTATGCATGATTCACTCGCGCTCATTAAAGGCGAAAACAAAACAACACTAACTAGTATGCTAGATCGCCAACAATACTACTTCATTGACGTACCCAATAATGGGGCTAACTTAAGCTTCAATACTAGCGGTGGTACAGGTGATGTTGATATGTACATAAAACAAGGCAGTCTACCTAGTTTGTCAGATTATGATTGCATTTCTATTCAAACCGGTAATGAAGAGTCTTGCTTATTAGAAACCACAACAGCTTCACGTTATTATGTGATGTTGAAGGCGGAAAGTGCATTCGACAATATTAGCTTAACAGCTGATTATGATCTCATTGCTAACGAATATAGTTATAACAACAGAACCGCTATTCCAGATAATGATGCAAATGGCATCACATTTCCTCTCACAGTGACCCATTCGGGGGATGCTGGCAATATCAGTGTCAATGTCGACATCACTCACAGCTTTGTTGGCGATCTTAAAATTGATTTATATAGCCCAACGGGTGAAATGACTACATTACATAAAAATTGGGGAGGAAGTAATAACAGTCTAATTGAAACCTACCAACTTGATATGTCCAGTGTTAATGCTAAAGGAACTTGGAAATTAAGAATTGTTGACAAATATAAAAAAGATACAGGTTACCTTAACTCATGGGGCATAAGCTTTAATGCTGACGCTGAGTAATCGACTCAATACCTACTGAATCTATAGTGTTAAGGCAAGTTAAAGATGTCACATTAGGGAGCAAAGTAGACATGTCACACAAGTCTGTGTCTTTTATCAATCCC
>NZ_CANLZC010000082.1 GCF_947495455.1 uncultured Shewanella sp.
CATTGTTCATTGTTCATTGTTCATTGTTCATTGTTCATTGTTCATTGTTCATTGTTCATTGTTCATTGTTCATTGTTGAAAACATGCTTTTTTAAATCGTTTGGGTATATACTTTTATTAACCATAGACCATAGACCATAGACCATAGCAAAGAGTCATTGCGGTTTATTCAACTCATTCAAAATCAAATCATTAACATTAAATGACAGGTAACCCATTAAAAATATCGATTTAAGGATTGCACTATGTCGGACAAAACAGCACTGGTTTTTGGTGGTGGAGGCGCTAGAGCCGCTTATCAAGTTGGTGTATTAAAAGCTATAGTGCAGTTTTATTCGAGAAATCACGGTATCCCTTTTAAAGTGTTAAGTGGCACCTCTGCAGGTTGCATTAATGCCACAGCACTCGCCACTTATGCCTCTTGCTTTCATTTAGGTGTCAGAAAATTAGAATGGATATGGTCAAATCTTTCTATTGATCAAATTTATAGTGCCTCCTTTACAGGGGTGTTTGGCCATATTGGTAAAATGGCTTTTAAAGGCATGCTCTCAAAAGCCCCAAATTCACATCCTGCGAGCCTATTCAATAATGAACCTCTGCGGCAACTGCTTAATAACTTAGTGGACTTTAAACGTATTGATAGAAATATTCACAGAGGAAGTCTAAATGCTATCAGTCTAGATGCTTCATGTTTCGACACCTCATTTTGCGAAACATTTTTTCAAGCAAAAGCCAGTATTCAAAACTGGCAACGCGCAAGACGTAGCGGCAAAAGAACAATGCTGACAACGGATCATTTACTGGCAAGCGCCGCAATTCCTCTTATTTTTCCCACTGTAAAAATAGAACAATCATATTATGGTGATGGTTCTTTACATCAGTTTTCTCCATTAAGTAGTCCTATACATTTAGGTGCTAATCGCATTATCGCTATTAATTTAGAAAGCCCTCATAAAAATGAGAGCCAGCCAAGCCCCCATTATCCACAAGTAGAAACCATCGCAGGACACTTACTCGATACGATTTTCTCCGATACGATTAATAGTGATTTAGAACGTTTATTAAGGATCAATAAAACCTTGGCAAATATTCCCAAAGCTTATCGTGGCAGTATTCCCCTTCAACATATCGACGCCTTAGTCATAAAACCCAGTGAAGATTTAAGTGAAATAGCCGCTCAGTATTTTCACACTATTCCCATCGCTTTTAAAATACTCATGAAATTAATGGGCATAACGGGTCAATCTGATTCCAGTATTGTCTCTTACCTATTGTTTGACAAAGATTATTGTAAAGCACTTATTCGACTAGGCTACGAAGATACTATGTGCCAGATTGATGAGATTAAGCATTTTCTCAATATAAGGTAAAAAATCCATTATTGATTTGAAAACATTTTCTCAACAGCTATTTTGGCCCAATGATGATAGATGGCTTCGCCGGGGTGAAATCCATCGGCGGCCATTTGGCTGGCATCTAACAAAGTTCCCAGATCCACGATTTGGCAGTCTGCCTCTTGTGACAGCCAATTAGCTAAGCATTCATTAAATGCTTGGCTCCTTAATCCCAAACACCAGGCTAAAGGTTGAGGCAAAGCAGGAAAATCGCCCATAGGTGGAACAAGAGAAAATAACACTTGCCGACTAGAAAACTCATTTCTGCAAAAATCGAGCAAAGCTTGCTGCTGTTTAAGCCAAGTTTTAACACGAATAAAACGGGTGACATCATTAACGCCTAGCGAAATTAAAACAACATCAATATCCTGTTTTTTAATTGTTTTTAACCTATCAAGAATATCTTTTGTGGAAAAACCAGATTGAGCACACAGTGACCAATTCACTCTTGCTCTCTCATTCAACAAAGCAACTGTTTGCCCCAATAATGCTTGAGATTGTGTGTCAACCCCAACACCTGCTGCTGCAGAATCACCTATAATCAATAGATTCATTGATTCTCCCTTACCGCTAACCCCCGATCTTATTCCTGTGGGTTCAGGTAATTTAGGGGTCACCTTACGAACATACCAAGCCTGAACAAATAAAACAGGGGAAATAAAAAAAAATAATAAATAGCTAAAAATGTTCATCATTAATTCCCCCTTCCCTTTAGCACGCTTTATTGGATATTACGTTTATCGACATTAGCCATAATATAATTATCAACGACCCGTTCTAAAATCGTTAATGGCATCGCACCATTTTTTAAAATCACATTATGAAATTCGATAAGACTAAATCCTTCTCCAAGTGCCAACTTGGCTTTTTCTCTTAAGGATAAAATTTTCATCATACCGATTTTATAGGCGGTTGCCTGTCCTGGCATCACAATATATCGCTCGACTTCTGACACAACATCACTGTGTGGCATACCCGTATTAGCTAGCATGTATGCTATCGCCTCTTCTCTTGTCCAACGTTTATGATGGATCCCAGTATCAACCACTAAACGAACGGCCCTAAAAAGTTCAGCTTGCAAACGACCGATATTATCAAAAGGATCAGCCTGATAACCCAGTTCCCATGCCACTTGTTCAGAATATAATGCCCAGCCTTCTGTATAGGCCACAAAAGGCGCCATTTTTCGAATAAAGGGCATATTCTCAAGTTCCATAGCTACAGAAAGTTGAAAATGATGACCTGGCACCCCTTCATGATAAGCTAAGGTTCTCATACCAAACTTTGGAGTAGCTTTAATATCATAAAGGTTAGCAAAGAAGCGTCCGGGGCGACTGCCATCAATAGCAGGTTTTTCGTAGTAAGCACCTGGTGCCGTTTTCTCTTTGAACTCTGGAATACGAACCACTTCAAGTAATGCTTGTGGTTTCACCTCAAATGCAACATCAATGCCTTGGTTAATCTCTGCCAGTATCGCATTATAATCTTGTAAAATTTGTGCTCGCCCAGCATCACTGTCTTCATAATAAAACGCTGGTTGGTTAGTTAACCTCTCCATTGCTTGAGCGAAGCCTTGAGAGACATCATACCCTTGAGTCTCTAATATCGATAATATTTCAAATTGAATACGATCAACATCTTCTAAGCCCAGTTGATGAATACTCTCAGCAGTTAAATCCGTTGTCGTAAAGAATTTCAAAGCTTGTTTATAAGCTTTGTCACCATTAGGAAGATTCCAAAAGCCCACATCATCCCCCGCTTTCTCCTTCAAATCAGTAAAATAATTGATGAACAATTGATAAGCAGGGTACACATTGTCTTGGATCAGCACTCTAGCAGCCAATAAAATACCTTCTTTATCTGATGAAGAAACATTTGCTAGCCGCGCCATTTTTTCAACAAGCCCAGTATAAAGAATATTTTCTTCTACTGGCGTTTGAACAAAAGCCTTCATTTCTGTCAATACACGTTCAATAACAAATTTGGGAGGAATAATGCCTTCTTGTTCGCGAAGTTGTAAGCCTTTCAGGTTTTGAGCAAATTTCCCCCCCACCTTTTCCAGTCGTGATAAATAATATTCAGCACCTAAGATGTCATTAATTGGATGGGTTGATGCCATAAAACTAGGGTAAGCATTTTGCACACCAAACAATTGATTAACGGGATAGTTATGATACCGAAAGGCTTTACTTTCTTGAGCATAATTAAGTAAGTAAAGCGATATTTCTTTAGATAATCGTTCATTTTGATCTAAATAAGCATCATCATAACTCAATAATGTCGTCTTTAAGCCATCTAACTGAGCGAATAAAGCATCCATTTTTTCAGGACTATCATCATCGAGTTGACCATTATGTGAAGTCAATCCAAATGATTCTAAAAAACCTAAAGATGTCAAGGCTTCAGGGCGGTCTAACGCAATCTTCAATACACTTCTATCTAGAAAAACTCGAAAAATTAGAGGTTTCTGAGCAAACCATTCGTGCGTAACAAAAGCACCCGTAGATAAAATGAGGATCAATGCAACGACACTCAAGCGCTTCCCTGTTTTTTTTATCATTTCTTTCCCTGCTCTTTATTATCCATAATACAGCAAGGTTAACATTTTACATACAAAAGTAAAATTAGGGGTGATTGAAGGCTTGTTAAATGTTGATTATGACTTTTGCTGTAAATCAGTGAAGTCAATCAGTGAGAGAAACCATAAACTAATCATAACGTTTAAAACCACTAAAGTACGACTACTCCTAACCTTTTAACAGCCAATTCTCCGCACGTTCAATACGTCGTGGTTTACCTAATAAAATAAGAATATCACCGGATTGACACTCCCAATCTTTTGGTGGAGATTCTATTTCTTCCCCTGATCTTCTGATTGCCCTTAACTCGATTCTGAGTTTATTCCATGGGATCATCGCCAATGTTTTCCCCACCACAAAAGCATCTTGAGGCAAAGCCGTCGCATGCAGCCTTTCTAAAGTAAAATCCGTATTCGCTCCAGAAAAAAAGCCATGTAAGTACCGATAATGATGACGCCGTTCAAATTCCAACCTTTTTAATATTCGGCTTAAAGGAACACCAGACTGGTAGAGAACTTGTGACACTAGCATTAAACTTCCCTCTAAGCTTTCGGGGATCACTTGACTCGCTCCAGCTTCCTCTAATGCTTCCATATCAATATCATCACGGGTACGCACTAAAATTTTAGCATCGCTTGTAAGTTGCCTGCATAAACACAATACATCTTCAACAGCCTTATTATCCCCTAAGGTGATCACGACCAATTTTGCTTCACGAATTTTAGCTTGCTTTAATATACTCCGCTGGCAACCATCGCCAAAGTAGACAGGCTCACCGGCAGCCCTCGCCTCAGTAACCCGTTTAGGATCTAAGTCAAGAACCAGATAAGGTATCGCTTCGACTTTCATAAAGCGAGCTATGGTCTGTCCGACCCGCCCGTAGCCTAAAATCAACACTAATTCACCTTGTGTATGAGGCATAAGCTTCTCTAAATCAATACTCTCCCCTGTGAGCTTTCCTCTTTGAAATCGTTTCGCAATATCCATACTATTTTTAACTAACCATGGCGCCAAAGCCATAGACAATACAGCCACCATCACTAAAATAGTACTTGTTTGACTATCAAGCAATTGATAACTCACACCTAAAGATAATATGACAAAACTAAACTCGCCCATTTGCGCTAAAGTCAATGCAGTGGCAAATGAAATTCTAAAAGACTCTTTTGTCGCCTTAAGAAGAAGGAAGATAATGACACTTTTAAGCAGTAACACGGCCAAAAGTAAGAGTAAAATTTCCCACCAAAAATGCATCACCACTTGAAAATCTAATAGCATGCCAATGGAAATGAAAAATAACCCCATAAGTAAATCCCTAAAGGGCCTGATGTCCGCCTCCAATTGCCTCTTATATTGGCTTTCTCCTAACAAAATGCCAGCAATAAAGGCACCTAATGCCATGGATAATCCCACCCACTGAGTAATAGCACCTGTCACCAATGAAACCACTAAAGTCGATAAAACAAAGAGTTCATTAGAGCGCGCTCTCGCTACTTCATCAAATAACTTAGGTAAGGTCCACTTTCCCACAATCATTAATACAAAGAAGACCGCAAGCCCTTCAAATAAACTGATCCCAATATCATACCAAACAAAGGTTTGTGATTTTTCTGCAAGAAGTGGCAATAAGATAAGCAAAGGAACAACAGCAATATCTTGAAAAAGCAGTATACTCACCGACAATTCACCGTGCCGACGCCGTGTCCAACCTTGATCATTGAGCAATTTAAGCACTATCGCCGTCGATGATAATGCAACTGCGGCTCCCACAACCAAAGATGCCACCCTATCCAAACCACAAATTAAAGCCACTAACATGGCAAAACTGACTGTGATAACCAATTGAGCAAAACCGAGTCCAAATACCTTTCGTCTCATGGCCCACAGTCGTGGCAAAGAAAACTCTAAACCCAAACTAAACATCAATAAGACAATACCTAACTCTGCAACTGAATGTATTGCTTGCTGACTGAACCAATTAAACCCGCTTGGGCCACTTATCACGCCAGTGAGTAAATAAGCCAAAATAGCGGGTAATCCAGCTCGTCTCAACATCGCAATAGCAATAATCGCTATCACTAACATAAAAAGAATTTGAATCAACAAGCCATGGCTCATAAAAGTTTAATATCCCTAATATAAAAGAAATTATTGCATTATGAGCCGCCTTTAGGACTCAATACTACTAATATTATAGGGGATCTGAATAAGACACAAAACAAACGAGCCTAGCTATCAACTCGCTTGTTAAAGATTGAAGACTTAATACGCTAACGACATGAAACTTATGATATCAAGATGAAACCGCCTCTAAGGATTCAGAATCAACAAGCATACGTTGCTGTTTTCCCATTAATTCAAATAAAATATGACAACGTTTGTCACCATTTTTTTCTGCAAAAATGCCTTCTAAATCCATAAAAGGACCTTGGGTAAAACGCACTTTATCACCTGGTGTAAACTTATCGGTCAAAGCTATTTCACCTTCTATCTCAGCTTTCACACTCGCAAGGATACTCGCTTCCCTTTTTCGAATAGCATCAATAATACTGTCGTGAATAGGCGTCATGACTTCCTTACACCCGACTATACGCACGACACCACGGGTCGAATGAATACGACTCACACTCGTTTCTAATGGATCAAAGTAAATAAAAACATAACTTGGAAACAAGTGTGTTTTTTTTATCGTCGACTCGCCTTTAAGGGTCACTTTTTTTGATAAAGTCGGCAGATACGTTTCAATATCTTGCATCGCTAAATTTTGTTGCGCTCTGACTTCACCTCGCGGCTTACAATATAAAAGATACCAAGCCTTCATGTTATATTCTTAATTCCTTATTAATAAAATAGAGATATACCCGATCTCATAGGCGCATCATACCAAATATCACCAAATAGTCATGTTCAGTTTAGTGAAAAGGCGTTCCTCGACCTTCAACCGATGACAAATCGTTCAATGTCCTTAAGCCAGTTTGCTAAAAATTAATCCCTTCTTCCATTAGTACTGAGTCATTGAAATAGTATTAACACGAGCGCCATTTCAGAAACAAGCAGTTCATCAAAGCTTTTATGCTCAGATTATCAACAAACACACCAGTATCATTGACTTTAGTCCCATTAAAAGGGTATATATTGTTAGCTTTTTAGCATTAAGCTCTATCAAATGAGTCATTTTTAAAACAATTTATAAACATAAAAACAAATAACCAGTTATGCGCTCATAATTTTTTATTAAAATTTAACAAAATAGCATATCTGTCATTAATAGCATTCATGCATAAAACAAGGTTCTCGGCTAATCAATAAAGGCGAGGACCCATCAGCTGAAGGTGGGGATCTACATGAGCGGAGTAAAGTCTCAAGGAACAATATTTGGACATCCTAAAGGGTTGTTCTTATTGTTTACAACAGAATTATGGGAAAGATTTAGTTACTATGCCATGCGCGCTATTTTAGTGCTATATCTGGTTGACAAAGTACAAGATGAAGGTGGAGGATTAGGTTGGAGCAGTGCAGATGCACTATCCCTGTACGGAACTTTTACAGGTTTAGTCTATTTAACCCCTTTAATTGGTGGTTGGTTAGCCGACAACATTCTAGGGCAAAGAAAAGCCATTTATCTTGGTGGCGCATTAATGGCCATAGGCCAATTTATCCTAGCGGCCCCTCATCAATGGAGCGCAGGCATTGAAACCACTATCTTCTATGTAGGTCTGTTTACCCTCATCATAGGTAATGGTTTGTTCAAACCCAATATCTCTACCATGGTAGGTGATCTCTATGAAGAAGGCGATCATCGCCGCGACGGTGCCTTTACGATTTTCTATATGGGGATCAATTTAGGTGCCGCTTTATCAGGCTTTCTTGTTGCATGGGCCTATACCCAGTTTGGCCATACTCTCATCATCGATGGCGAAAGCGTCTTTATTCATAATTGGCAAGCCGGTTTCTTCCTTGCGGGTATTGGTATGATAGTCTCATTAATCATCCAATTTTTATTCGCTCAAAAATTATTAGGCGATATTGGTACTGTTCCATCTGCAAAACTTGAAAAACAAAAAGCTATCGATAAAGGTGATACTCGTAAAGAGCCCTTAACAAAAGTTGAACGCGACCGTATCAAGGTCATCATGGTCATGGGCTTATTCACCATTGTGTTCTGGGCAGGTTTTGAACAAGCTGGCGGATTAATGAACCTGTTTACTAATGAGTTTACTAACCGTTTTGTAGGCAGTTTTGAAGTACCGACCACTTGGTTTCAGTCATTAAATGCTATTTTTATTGTGGTATTTGCTCCTGTCATTGCCTCTATTTGGGTTCGCCTAGGTAAAAATGAACCCAACTCACCCATTAAGTTTGCCCTTGGCCTCGTGTTATTAGGCATTGGTTTCTTATTCATGATTGGTGCGGTATTAGAAATGGGCGGCGATGCCAATGCTAAATCCAGCATGTGGTGGCTAGTCGGTGCATATTTTTTCCATACTATGGGCGAATTATGTCTATCTCCCATTGGTTTATCTATGGTCACTAAATTAGCCCCACTGCGTATCGCATCACTCATGATGGGGGCTTGGTTCTTATTTGTCGCAGCAGCCAATAAAATTGGCGGTATCGTGGGTTCCTTCATCGGTCACGGCGGTCCAAAAGAAGAGCAGTTAGCAAACGCTATGTCTATTTTTGCTGGTATTGGTATTACGGCAGCAGTCTCTGCGATTATCCTCTACCTAATGGCAGATAAGCTGGTTGATTGGATGCACGGCGCTGAAGGCCATGCTCATGACGAAGCTGAACACTTGGCTGAAGAAGTGGCTGTTACCGCTGAGCACGAAGCAATAAAACCATCATAATTTAATAAAATCATATTATTAAAAAAGCGCCTTAATATTAAGGCGCTTTTTGTTGCCCCCAAACCACTCTAGAAAATCCATCAAGAAATTACTGAATCAAAGTAAATTGAATATAGCCACCTTCAGGCAAAGAGTCGTCTGATATCAAACCATTAAACACATTATCAAGTAAACGGCTTTTGTGCTCAACTTGATGAGTGGCAATACATAACTTTTCATTTTCAAGTAGCAACCGACTATGAAGACTCGGCTGCCCCCAATTCAACACTCCAAGTTGAAGCGTATCAGGTAACGCTATAGGCGTCAGATCTTCCTCATTGCGTAAATAACAACGTAAAGCAGTACCGCATTGAGCAATCGCAACATGCCTATCAGCTAATCTAATAATGATATAAGCCATATCCACATAAATATCTAACCCTGACTGATTCATTCGCTCATTCAGATATGCCAACATATCACGAGGTTTAATTAGTGTGTCAGATAATTGATGTCGAAAACGTTTAAGTTTGAAATTCACAAAACTCTTTAATAATACACTGGCAAAAGCCATGCGATTATCTTGTGGATGGAATTGCGCCATATAAACCATAATATGCTTATCATCAACTAAAGCCGTATCAATAAAATGTGTACTTAAGCCACCTCCGTTGAAAAGGCTGTATTCAATTAAAGCTTGATGATAACGTACAGGAGAAGGCGGTAATAGCTGCTGCTGCACTGTTTTAGCTGCCAAATTATTATGCTCCAGTAAGTGCAGATGTTGTTGTAGCTCCAAATAAGATAACTCTTCAACATTGTCTAACTGAAGTGATGTTTCCACATCAAGCTTTAAACATTCATGAATGGCATTTTCAATTAAATAAAGATCTGAAATGGGTTTGACCAAATAGTCTGATGCACCATTCCTTAACGCCTCAAGCACATCAGACATCACGGGACTGCCTGACATGACGATTGATGGAGTATCAGGATAAACTTTAGCGCACTGTTTTAGCATCGCTAAACCACCTAGTTTGGGCATACTTAAATCAGCGATAATGATATCAAAACGATATTGGGCGAGATAGGATAACCCCGCCTCACCATCTTTCGCTTCAATAACTTGCGCCCCTCTGGACTGTAAAAATGAAGTCACTAGACGACGAAAAACAGGATCATCTTCAACAAATAAAATGGATAAATTTTTTAGCGCCATTGCGACTCCTCAACACACAACATGAGCTTAATCCAGTTCATGGGCATTTAGTTACTGCGACGCAAATCATCAATTTCTGAATAAAATATCACCTTCTCCTTAATGATACCCGTGATACTTGAAGATGTTATAGATAGTTAAATCAACGCTCAATCTATTAATCGAGCTCCTGCATATAATCATCAATTAATTCATCATCATCATTGGTTTTTTGTGGCACATCACCATCATAAACCTTGTAATCGACATATTGAAAATAGGCATCTTTAACAAAGGTATAAGGATCAAGAGCATTATCAACTAATCTTTCTTGATCGATCACTGCAGTCCGTTTGCTGATCCCTTCAATACCCCATTTTAAAAGTTTCTGCCAGACAGTAAACTCTGTCATTGGAAAGTATAGACTATCTACCCAATCAAATGCGATTTCTCGAGTAATATAAGGGCCAAGAAAAGGTGCCATAAAATAGGGACCATCAGGCACGCCATAGTATCCCATAACTTCACTTAACGAGTCTTGTTTTCTTGGCATTCCCATTTTATCTGCAACATCAAAAACACCAAAAATCCCTAATGTGGAATTCACTGTAAATCGACCAGCGGCATTGGCTGCCCACTTCCATTTTCCCTGCAAAGTATTGTTAACCACACTACTGGGTTCATCAAGGTTAAGCGCAACATTATAAATCCCAGTTCTCACCGGCCTAGGGATATAGTCTTGATAACTATGCACAATTGGGCGATAAATATATTTATCAAGATACAGGTAATTAAAGTCCCACATCACCCTGTTAAACCCTTCAATGGGATCCCGTGGATCATTATAGGTCACTGTCACGTCTTTACTCTCATCTGCTTTTGACTCTTCCGCCAATATCGAAGAGGAAAATGCTGTTAGAGAAAATCCCACAGTCAGAGCAATCCATTTAAACGTCATATTCTTCTCTTTTTATAAAACAATGTAATAAAAATTATTTGCTCTGCTAATGCTGAGAAAGCAGTACGGGTTTCTTTTACAAAGTGAAGGTATTTTTTATCCATCCCATTAATACGCTCCCTCTATCAAAAAGTGCAAATAAAGCCTAAATAACCTTTACGTTTTTCCATGCAAACGAAGCAGCAGTTCAGCTTCAGCTTTCGGAAGTTCACATTCTTGAATAAGCTCTTCCACATCCGCTCCTAAACTCACCATTTTCATCGCTCTGGAATACAATTTTGCTTGAGGATCTTGCAAATGAGTCTCATCAATTTTGGCATCTTGTTTTTTTAACACTTTCTCAAACTCAAGGACTCGACGCCCAACCCCTATCGTACCACTGCGAAGCTCTTGCAATTCGTGTTTAAAATGAACATTCTGCTCATTCATATTCTCAAGGCTATCAGTGAGCTCATCAAGATCAATACGCAATTGATTAATTCGATACTGTAAATATAATACCAAACCTAGGCAAGCAACAATAAACACCAGTGTAGCCGCCATTAACCCTTCATCTGACACTTTGTTTTCCTCTACAGCACGACTTCATAAGCACCTTATAAAGAATTAAGGTCAACAATACAACTTTATTTGACTCAAGCTTTCTACCACAATGAATAAAAAGCAAATAAGTCGCTCTAACAAGGTTTTGTCACTTATTTGCCCAATAAGTTCATTCAATATTGATTTAAAGCTGTGATAGTTCCATCCATTCTTCATCCGTAAGGAGTTTGTCTAAATCAATTAAAATTAACAATTCATTCTCTCGGTTGCAGACACCTTGAATGAACTTAGTGCTATCATCGGTACCCACATTCGGTGTATTATCAATTTCAGAGCGACGTAAATAAACCACCTCTGCCACACTATCAACCAAAATCCCCATGACTTGTTTTTCAACTTCAATAATCACAATTCGAGTGGAGTCATTCACATTCGACTCAGGTAAGCCAAAACGACATCGAGTGTCAATGACGGTAACCACATTCCCCCTCAAATTAATGATCCCTAAAACATAATGTGGCGAACCTGGCACAGGCGCTATTTCAGAATATCTTAATACTTCTTGTACTTGCATCACATTGATACCATAAGTTTCATCGTCTAACTTAAAAGTCACCCATTGTAAAACGGCATCTTCTTTTTCTGCTGCCATAGCAACACTGTTTGAACTATTCATATTGACCTCAATTGCTTTTCTGACAGCTTAATTGTTGATTTAAAACACTAATAAACATTTTCACATTCAAAATTACACACATTTTTTCTTTTACAATACCCGCAAGCCAAATTAATCAAAAAAACTCAAAAAACAAAATGTTCTTCGCTCTTTGAGCCAAGGCTCCTACTAGACCAGGGTTTACCCCAGATCTCCTTTTTGGTTAGCAAACGTCCACACCTTCACCGAGTTTTACAAACAGCTCATTAACGAGTCGTGATCCTTATGCCACCATGAGGTAGGGCAATGGTTTTCACACCTTCAGCCGATTCTTCTATCACTTCTTCTGCTTGTATCAATGAATGACTTCCTACAGTGCTTACCACACCTTCCCCCTGCAGCAACGGGTTGTGCCTCACCTCACTGCTTTTGGGACGGATTAAGTCATTAACACCTTGAATCTGTGAGAAACGGCTAGGCGTTTTTAGTCGACTGTGTCTCGATTGAATAAGGCCTTCAACATACTCTGGGTGTGTATTCATCCAATTGGCAATGACAGAAGCTTGCTCTAAAGGAACAATTAAGATCACTTGGCTTTGTTTTAATTGCACCACTTGCTGCTTTAATTGCGTGTTTGTTTGCCAAGCATCAAAATATAAGCTGCCAAAAGTCACTGATGTCACCAGTAATAAAAAAGTCAGTAATGCCGACGATGAATTCATGCAAAAAAAGCTAATCTTAATACCAATGCAAGCCCCTTTTTACCCATTTCTCATCCCTGTTTCACATAAAATCGCAGCAGCCATCTCCTCTATCGGTAATATTTTTGTCGCAAGTCCCGCCTTAACCACAGCTTGTGGCATGCCATAAACCACACAACTGGCTTCATCTTGGGCCCAAACCGTTGCGCCAGAATTTTTTAACATCCGGGCCCCTTCACGGCCATCAGCTCCCATTCCCGTTAACACTACAGCTAAGATTTTACCTGCCATCACTTTTGACGCTGACGCAAAACTAATATCAACACTAGGCTTATAGTTTAATTCAGGTTTACCCACATGCAGCTTAATTCGGCCAAAAGCCCCCCCTCTATCAAGCATCATTTGCAACCCACCGGGTGCTAAATAAGCACAACCTGGTCTTAATAATTCTTCATTTTCAGCTTGTTTCACCTCGATATGACACAAACTATTAAGACGACTGGCAAAGGCTGGTGTAAAAGCGGCTGGCATATGCTGAATAAGTAAAATAGGATAGGGATAATTGGCCGGAAATGGCATTAACACTTTTTGTAAAGCAACAGGTCCACCTGTCGATGTGCCAATAACAACCAGTTTATACACTTTACCACTGGCGCGTTTTACCTGTCCCGAAGCCACTAAGGCTTTTTTTTCACCTTGAATATGACCACCACTTGCCGAAGCCATTGACGAATGCTCATCCAACGCGTCATTGAGAAAAGTTTCCTTATTGAGATGACTTACAGGCCTCTTTTTTAATAAAGAATGCTTTGAATGTGCAGGGCGACTTCCCAATAAACGCCGCCGCCCTAATGTTTTAATTTTCTGTTGCAATACAGTTATCGCACTGGCTTTATTTGTCGCTATATCTTCAAAACGTTTTGGTAAGAAATCCAAGGCTCCCGCTTCAAGGGCATCTAATGTCGCACTCGCCCCAACATGAGTCAGTGATGAAAACATTAAAATAGGGATAGGTGTGTCAGCCATGATCCCTTTGACTGCACTAATTCCATCCATGATGGGCATTTCAATATCCATAGTGATCACTTGAGGTCTTAAACGCGCAGCCATTTCTACAGCTTCTTGTCCGTTGACCGCCGTCCCTACCACCTCAAGTTCAGGATCTTGATTGATCATCTCACTGACTCGGCGACGAAAAAAGCTCGAATCATCAACTACCAGTACTCTTATGCCCATTAACTTCCCTACACATTCTTTTAAAACAAACACATTAAACTGAACAAAAAAGTCCAATGCTGAAACCTATAATCTCGTCACTGTTCACAGGTTTACGCGATTAATTACTTAACATAATGTTTTAAAAGTCCTGGTACATCTAAAATCAATGCAATCCCTCCATCAGAGGTAATTGTCGCGCCCGCCATGCCTGCCGTACCATGCAATAGCGCCCCTAATGGTTTAATAACCACTTCTTCTTGACCAATTAAAGCATCTACAACAAAGCCTATTTGTTGTGTGCCTAATTGCACGACCACCACGTGACCATGACGATCTGCATTTTTCTTTGACGCAATCCCCACCTGTCGACTAAGCCAATGCTCTAAATAAAACAATGGCACCGCTTTATCTCTCACAATAACAGTAAGCTGACCATTGACCATATTCGTCTTGGTTAAATCTAAATTAAAAATCTCATTCACACTCGATAATGGCAAGGCAAAGACTTGATTCGCTACCTCAACCATCAAGGTTGGCATTATTGCTAAAGTCAAGGGCACCTTTATCTCTAATTGTGTCCCTTTTCCCTTAAATGAATTGATATGAACCGTGCCATTAAGCTGAGCAATGCGGGTTTTCACCACATCCATCCCAACACCACGACCCGAAATATCTGATATTTCAACTTTAGTTGAAAATCCAGGGGCAAAAATAAGATTATAAGCATCTTGATCAGACATTCTCGAAGCGGTGTCGATATCAATCACGCCTCGATCCACCGCAATTTTTTTCAACTTGTCAGGATCCATTCCGGCACCATCATCTTCTATTTTCAATAAAATATGATCGCCTTCTTGGCTCGCCGATAAAGTGATTTTTCCCGTTCGACTTTTACCGTTTACTTCTCGAATATCGGGCATTTCAATACCATGGTCCACAGAATTTCGCACTAAATGCACTAAAGGATCCGCAAGCGCCTCAACCAAGTTTTTATCGAGATCAGTCTCTTCCCCTATCATCAACAATTCAATATCTTTACTAAGACTTCTAGCTAAATCTCTGACAACTCTAGGAAAACGACCAAAGACTTTTTTAATTGGCTGCATGCGCGTTTTCATTACTGCACCTTGCAAGTCTGCTGTCACTAAGTCTAAATTGGCCAATGCCTTAGACATATCCTCATCATCACGAGCAACACCTAAACTCAACAAACGATTTCTCACCAATACCAATTCACCTACCATATTCATGATCTGATCTAAACGAGCAGTATCGACCCGCACTGTGGTATCGGTTTGAGATGAACCGGTTTTTGAAGCGACTTTAGCAGTCGCTTTACGTTGATCAGCCTTCACTGAGTTTTTATTATTTTGCTCGTTAACAGAAGACCCAAGCTTCATTTTCCTAGAAGCATTAATAGGGTTTACACCTTTAGGACCATTACCAACACCATGTAATTCATCCAGTAAACTTTCAAACTCATCGTCAGTAATATTATCAGACACTTTATCTGAATTATTCAATGTCGCCTTCACAGAAACCGATGTTGCAAGCTCAGGATCAACGGCTTTAAATTGGCCATTACCATGTAATTCATCCAGTAAACTTTCAAACTCTTCATCAGTAATATTGTCTGACACTTTATCTGAGTTATTCAATGTCGCCTTCACAGAAGCCAATGTTGCAGGCTCAGGATCAACGGCTTTAAATTGGCCATTACCGTGTAATTCATCCAGTAAACTTTCAAACTCATCGTCAGTAATATTGTCTGACACTTTATCTGAATTATTCAATGTCGCCTTCACAGACACAGAAGCCGATGTTGCAGGCTCAGGAACAACGGTTTTAAATTGACTATTACTGTGTAATTCATCCAATAAACCTTCAGACTCTTCATCAGTAAGATTGTCTGACACTTTATCTGAGTTATTCAATGTCGCCTTCGCAGAAACCGATGTTACCAGATCAGGATCAACAGCTTTAAATTGGCCATTACCGTGTAATTCATCCAATAAACCGTCAGACTCTTCATCAGCCATATTGTCTGACACTTTATCTGAGTTATTCAACGTCTCCTTCACAGAAACCGATGTTGCAGGAACAACAGCTTTTACTTGACCATTACCATGTAATTCATCCAATAAAGCGTCAGACTCGTCATCAGCCATATTGTCTGGCACTTTATCTGAGTCATCTGATATCACATTCACAGAAACCGATGTTGCAGGCTCAACAGCTTTAAATTGGCCATTACCATGTAATTCATCAAGTAGCGCTTCAAATTCATCATCAGTAATATCATCACTGGCAAAGCTAGGTTTCCGTGATTCTTCACTGGCTTCTTGTATTAATTCGGCTTCAATCAGTTTTGCAGGCGTAATTTCCTGCCCCAAAGATAACGCATCAGATGAAGGACCATTTCCATCACCATGCAACGCATCAAGTAATGCTTCAAATTCAGCTTGATTGATGTCATCGATACTCTGATTGATTGCTTTTGAAGTCTTAGCGATTGGCTCTGAACTTGTTGACTCGACCGCTTCTGTTACATGGTCTTCAGTATTTGACGATTCTTGTTCAATACTCGAACTTTCTAGGCTCATCGTTTCTTGCGGTTCAGCACAACTGAGTCTTTTTAATTGTGAAAGTAAATAAGGATCAGCAGGCACTTGTTCATACCCTGCTTGTGTTTGAGCAAACATAGCGTTAATCGCATCAATGGCCTGCAAAATCGTATCCATTAACTCAGCAGTCACTTGACGTTGGCCTGTGCGTAACAAGTCAAAGGTATTTTCAGCCTCATGGCACACATCCACCATAGGACCCAAACTTAAAAAACCAGCCCCACCTTTAACCGTATGAAAACCTCTAAAAATGGCATTAAGTAAATCGGTATCGTCGGGATCATTTTCAAGTGCAACCAACTGCTCTTGTAACAACTCGATAATTTCACCTGCCTCGATTAAAAAATCTTGCAGTATCTCTTCATCAACATCAAAGGACATCCTTTCGATCCCTCCCTTAGAAACCTAAAACAAACATTGTATTGCTTGTACTTTTATCAACACCAAAAAACCGCTAATAACAGAGATGCATTGACCACATAAGACAACGCATCATTAGACGATTCGACATGAAAGACCTAAGATCAAAAGCCTAAACTGGATAATAAATCATCCACTTCATCTTGATCTGTTACCACATCTTGGCGACTCTGCGCATTAATGATCGGCCCTTCAACTTGCATTTTTTTCTTATCATTATCCAATTGATTTTTGATTGGCGTGTCACAAAAAACCGTGAGTAATGACACTAAATTGAATTCCACTTCTTTTACTAGCTCTATCACTCGACGGATCATTTGTCCGGTTAAGTCTTGAAAATCTTGAGCTAATAATATCTCATTCAATAATGACTTTAACTGCTGAGAATCCATTTCACTGCCATCAATAAAGCGTTGAATTTCATGGCAGAGCGTCTTAAAGTCCCGTAGCTCGATTTCACGACACATTAATTTGTCCCATGAAGGACGAATGGAAGCGATATTTCGGCTCAATGTTGCAGCCAATGGCAAGCATCCTTCAACCGCGTCCATGGTTTTGTTCGCCGCCTGCTCTGTCATATCAATGACATAATTTAAGCGCTCTTTGGCATCAGGAATATCCGTATTGGCTAATTCAATTAAGCGTTCATCAACTTGAAAGTCGACTATTGCATTATGAAGCTGGCGTGTTAACCGGCCCACTTCATCAAAAAGCTCTTTTTGTAGCGGACTTGCAATCAATTTTATCAACTCATCGGCACTCGCCTGATCCCCAGCAGAGAGGTAATCTACAAGTTGCTTCGCTTGCTCTAAAGTAATGAGTGGTGAGATTTGTGCTTCCATAGGCGCCTGCTTTAAGCTAATCGTTCAAAGATTTTATCTAGCTTTTCTTTTAGCGTCGCCGCCGTAAAGGGCTTCACCACATAACCATTCACACCCGCTTGTGCCGCCGCAATAATTTGCTCGCGTTTCGCCTCTGCTGTGACCATGAGAACAGGAAGGTGCTTCAAACTGCTATCAGAACGAATTTCCTTCAGTAAATCTATCCCTTGCATTCCAGGCATATTCCAGTCGGTCACCACAAAATCAAAATCGCCCTTTTGTAACATAGGCAGCGCTGTTGAACCGTCATCGGCTTCTTGAGTATTATTAAAGCCTAAGTCTCTCAACAAGTTCTTAATGATACGTCTCATTGTTGAAAAATCATCAACAACCAGAATCTTCATATTCTTGTCCAAGGTATCCTCCGCGGATTTATTTTTTACTTATTAAAATTATTATGTATGTGTCCAGTGCCTAAGCTTGCCTTTCAATCTCAACATCGCTTGACTGTGTATCTGGCTCACTCTCGACTCACTGACATCGAGAATGGCGCCAATTTCTTTCAAATTTAACGCTTCATCATAATATAATGACAGTACTAAGGCGTCTTTTTCAGGTAATTGTTTAATTCCCTCGACTAAAGCACTATGAAACTGAATATTTACAAGCGATTCAAAGGCCTCATCGGCCTGACTCTGCTCCATATCCAGTGCATCTATCGTCACGCCTAAATCTTCAATTCCAACGACTTTACCTACGGTTATATCATTTAAAATACGATGATAATCGGCTAATGGCAGCTCAAGACGATCAGCAATTTCTTGATCTTTTGCATCCCTTCCTAAGGTTTGTTCCAGTTCATCGATAACCTGTGCCACACGGCGCTGATTGCGATGTACAGAACGCGGTACCCAATCTCCCCGCCTTATTTCATCAAGCATTGAGCCTCGAATACGAATACCCGCAAAGGTTTCAAACTTAGCCCCTTTGCTGCCATCAAAATTCAACGAAGCTTCAAGCAACCCCATCATGCCGGCTTGCAATAAATCATCCAACTGCACCGAAGCGGGTAAACGCGTCAATAGATGATGGGCAATTTTTTTTACCAACGGGGCATACTCTTCTACGATAGTGCTTCTATTGTCAAAACGAGTATACGCTGCGGCTTTATTCACCTTCATCATCCTTATAACTGGGGCGCTGAACTAAGCGCTCAACAAAAAACTCTAAATGTCCACCGGGTTGCTGAGGGATCGGCCAGCTTATCATCTTATTTGCCAAACCATGATAAGCAATGGAAGCGGGTGACTTAGGAAAAGATTCAACAATCAATTTTTGTTTGCGCACCGACTTTCTCAGATTTTCATCAAAAGGAACCGTCGCCACCAATTCTAATGCCACGTCCAAAAAACGATCGGTGACCTTACTTAACTTGGCAAATAATTCCATCCCTTCCCGTAAACTGCGCACCATGTTAGCAACGATTTTAAAACGAAAAACACCGTGTTCTCGACTTAAAATCTTAATTAAAGCATAGGCATCGGTAATAGAGGTTGGTTCATCACACACCACTATCACCACATCTTGGGAAGCCCTTGAAAAACTCAGTACCATATCCGATATGCCTGCGGCGGTATCGACTATGAGCATATCAAACTGGGTTCGCATCTCGCTAAAAGCACGAATTAACCCTGCATGTTGTGATGGACTCAATTCCACCATAGATTGAGTGCCAGAAGTCGCGGGAATAACGCCCACTCCTTTTGGGCCCCGTAAAATAATATCATCCAGCTCTGCTTCTCCCGATAACACATGGGATAAATTCAAGTCAGAGCGTAACCCCAACATCACATCAACATTGGCTAACCCCAAATCTGCATCTAATACCAAAACACGTTTACCTTTTTCAGCTAACGCCACCGCAGTATTAATAGACACACTGGTTTTTCCGACGCCACCTTTACCGCCTGAAACAGCGATGACTTTCACTTTTTCACTCGTTTGTTGATTCATCATACGTAAACCGCTTGCTTGATCCGGACTCATGGCTTCACTCAACTGCATTGTTCAGATCATCTGATCCTGAACTATTCTGTATAGGTTCTGCGGCCTCTAATACCGATAATGCGCTATTAGCTAACGCTAAGGTATCAGCAACCTGCATATCTTCTGGGACTCTTTGACCATCAGTAACATAACTGAGTGGCAGTCCACTTTGTATTAACACACTTAATGCGGGTGCTAATGATGTTGATTCATCGAGTTTAGTCAGTACCACTCCCGATAAGACAATACGCGCAAATTGAGCTACTGCCTCTTCTAATACTTTACGTTGTCCTGTCGCCGCCATAACCAAATAATTACGAATAGGTAAACGACTATTAGCGGTTAAATTGTCCAGCTGCTGAAATAAACGCAGATCTCTTTGGCCCATTCCCGCTGTATCAATTAATATCAATTTACGATTTCTGAATTGATACAATACTTGCTCTAATTCATTAATATCATGAACTTGCCTCACAGGACAGCCCATTATTTTTCCATAAGTCGCTAATTGCTCAAAGGCACCAATTCGGTAATGATCTGTCGTAATAAGCCCCACATGTTCACTGCCATGATAAGAAGCATAACGTGCAGCAAGCTTAGCAATCGTGGTTGTTTTCCCAACCCCTGTTGGACCGACAAAAGCCACAACGCCACCTTGCTTGACGATATCATCACCTTGATTATCAAGTAAATTTGCTAAACTTTGTGGCAATGTTTTCACCAACTCTGCAGGTGAGTATTGCTCGCTTAATCCTGACAATTTCTTCGCCACTAAAGGAGAAAACTCGGCCCTAAGCAAGCTACTTTCTAACATCGCCCCAACAGGATCCCTTCTTTGTTTTTGGTCTTTCATCAAGCTACTTACCTGTTCGGTCAATAAGCTTCTAATAGACACTAATTCACGTTTTAATTCAGCGAGTTCTTCACCCTGAGCATCATTTTTTTTATTCAATGATGTCGATTTGGGCGTAAAAACGGCTTTTTGTTGCTGATGAACATGGCGCTGCTCTTCCAGTGTCTTAGCCCAGTTTGGCATCACTGAATTATCGGCTTGTATTGAAGGATCTTGATATTTATTTTCTTTAATATCACGATTTTGTTGTCTTTCTAATAAAGCTTCTAAGGAGTCCGCTACCGCTTTTTTTGTTGGCATTTCGCCTGTCGATGATGTCGCAGGCTTTTTCGACTTAATAGCACGGCCTAATGTATTTTTAATCGCTGTATTTTGTTCAACCCGATGTTGCCCACCGTGTTTTTCAGTTGAAAACGCACTCTCTATTGCCCCTTCAAATGGCGACGCTTTTTCAGCACTAGACAGTTTACTCAGCGATACTTTCTCCTCATCAAGTGACGCTAATCCTTGAAAATAGCTTTTTGCTGCTTTCGCTCGCGTTTTTATCGGCGCGGCAGTATTCATCTTTTGCTCACCAGAGACAGGACGACTCACTTGACTTGTCTTAGCACCATCAAAGTCGACTGCTGCAACAATTTCAATGCCACCAGTGACTTTCTTATTAGACATGATGACCGCATCTACGCCTAAGGTTTCCTTCACTTGTGCTAACGCCGAACGCATATCCTTCGCTAAAAACCGTTTAATCTTCAAAGATCACACCTCTACTTGCCAACAGCCGATACGATTCTTATCTGCTTTTCATCAGGCACTTCTTGATACGAGATCACCCGTAAACTCGGAATGGTATATTTGACAAATCGAGATAATGTCGAACGTAACATACCGGATGTGAGTAAAATTGCGGGTTGACCGACCATTTCTTGTTTCTCAGCAGCATCCACTAGTGACTTTTGCATACGCTCGGCCAAACTGGGTTCAATATTCGGCCCCTCACCACTACCCGCTTGCATAGACTGATGCAACATTTGTTCCAACTCTGGCGCCAATGTTATGACGGGAATTTCAAGTTCTGGTCCACTGATCTCTTGAATGATCATTCTCTTCAATGCAATACGAACCGCCGCCGTTAGCACCTCTGTATCGCCACTCTTAGGACCGTATTCCAATAAGGTTTGTACTATAGTCTTCAGATCACGAATAGACACGCCTTCATTCAGTAAATTTTGCATCACTTTAACCACTGAGCCTAACGGCATAATATCGGGTATAAAGCCATCAAGGAGCTTAGGTGACGTCTCCTTTAATATGTCCATCAACTGCTGTACTTCCTCATACCCCAGTAATTTAGAGGCATTATTCGACAGCAATTGACTTAAATGCGTTGCCACAACCGTTGACGCATCGACAACGGTATAACCTAATGTTTGAGCATGCTCACGCTGACTAGGAGCTATCCACACCGCTTCTAAATTAAAGGCAGGATCCCTTGTCGCAACCCCCTCCAATTGCCCAAAAACTTGACCGGGGTTAATGGCAAGCTCACAATCATGACGAATCTCTGCTTCTCCAGAATTCACCCCCATAAGAGATATTCGATAGCTATTAGGCGCCAAATTCAAATTATCTCGAATATGTACCGCGGGCACTAAAAACCCCAGTTCTTGCGATAATTTTTTTCGCACGCCTTTTATACGATGTAATAATTCCCCCCCTTGCCCTTTATCGACTAAGGGAATTAAACGATAACCCACTTCCAAACCTATGGTATCGACATGCTGCACATCATCCCAACTGAGCTCCTTGGATCCATTGTTCATCTTCTCTACCTGATCCGACTCAACCAATGCCAACGATTTTTCTATTTCTGTTTTTTTTCTTTGTTGTAAAAAATAAGCTGCAGCAAAAATACAGCAACTTAAACTGATAAACACCAAATGCGGCATTCCTGGCACAACCCCCATAATGAGCATCAGCCCCCCCGCGATCAGAAGTGATTTAGGGTTATCAAACATCTGGCTCACCACCATCTGTCCCATATCCCCGGACTCGTTTTGACGCGTCACCATTAGCGCTGCCGCAATAGATAATAACAAGCCTGGAATTTGTGCTACTAATCCATCACCTATGGTTAGCAGCGTATAAATTTCAACCGCAGAAGAAAATGACAGCCCATGTTGGGCCATACCAATGACAAAGCCACCTAGAATATTGATCACTAAAATTAAAATACCAGCAATGGCGTCACCTTTAACAAACTTAGACGCCCCATCCATAGCCCCATAAAAATCCGCTTCTTTGGTCACTTCCACTCGACGCAAGCGGGCCTGTTCTTGATTTAAGGTACCCGCATTCAAATCGGCATCTATCGCCATTTGCTTTCCTGGCATAGCATCAAGTGTAAAGCGAGCACTCACCTCTGAGATCCTGCCCGCACCTTTAGTCACAACCGCAAAATTGATAATAATGAGAATAAGAAAGACCACTAATCCCACCGCATAATTACCACCAATAACCACAGAGCCAAAGGCTTCAATGACTTTCCCTGCAGCATCGCCACCATTATGGCCTTCAAGTAACACCACTCGAGTCGACGCAACATTTAATGCTAAACGAAGTAAAGTGGCCACTAATAAAACCGTTGGAAAAGCTGCAAAATCTAATGGTCGATCGGCATAAATGGCCACCAACAATACCATCAGCGCAAGACCAATATTAAAGGAAAATAACATGTCTAATAAAAAGGGCGGTATAGGGAGCACTATCATCGCCAGCGCAGCTAAAACCAATAATGGGGTACCTATTCCTTTAAAGTGAATGGTTTTTAACTGTTTTAATTGCTCCAAGCTGGCTTTTACACCCATGATCACTGCGTCCAAACTTTGACATATGCGACTCGACTGCAAATTTGAGGCCAAGTTATAGACGCTTTCATATTGATTTAATAGGCTTTGTTAATAAAAAACCATTGACATTAAACGCAATTAACGGTTTAATCCCCAATATTTGTTAATTAATTTAAATAAAAATGTTACATAATATATGTTGCAAAAATCAGATTAAACATTAACAAAGAAGATCGAAAAATGGTATCAAAGAGAAACCATAGATAGATAAGCAGTATGTGTTTTTACTAACACAAGCATTTATTTAAATAAGGAAATATATTATGTCAATGGATATGCCAACCACCACAGCTTATGCCTTTCAGTTCATTAATAGTCTAAGTCAAAAATTACAGCAATAGCAGATTAACATTATTTCGATAAGTCAGGATCTGTTATGGAAGCCCACCTTATTATCTTAGTGATATTGTTAGGCACATGCTCAATCACTTTAAGTTTATTTTATTATTCTCAAACAAAATCAATCCTGTGGTTAACTATTTTTGGTTTTTTTGCTTGTGCTGCTCTATTTATACCCGTGATACTTCAAGTTACAGGATTCAGCTGGAATTAAAAGCTTTTTAGACAAGGTCATTAATTATTCATGCATAAATGACATTTCCATCATCCATGATGATCAGCTGGATCATCGAGCCTAGTCATTCTAAGCCGATGTTTCATAACAAAGTATAAAGGCCTTGTTTTTACATTTAGGGTTAGCCCTTTGAGAATGTGTAAAAGCACCGACTTCTACCTAACCTGAACTCGGGATAATGAGTGTCAAAAATGTGAGGTAACCCATTTAATATTAAAAGATTGAATTAAATTAGGTCATTCTTTATTTTCGGACTTGGCTTAATACTGCAATTTTTGTCGATATCAAGGCGTGATTTCGTATCTAATAGCGGGCTATTAGTAGAAAGCACAACACAGATAGGGGCAAAAATAGTGCTATTAAGCGGCGCTGCTTATCCCGAATTCAGGTTACCTAGTGTCATCTTAAAAGGCAACAGACGAAACTGATAACACGCACTTTTGACGAATGGCCAATCCATTGGTCAATGACATTAGAGAATGACATTAACGAAACAGCGCGTCTATATCCTGTCGATGATCAGACATCAATTTTTTCCACTCCATTTTAAACCAAGGTGTGAGCCGTTCAGGAGAGGCTATCATTAACCTATTGACGGCTTCAATACTCATAAATTGAGTATCTGCAACTTCAGCGGGATCAACACAAATAGTCGGCTCAATTTTACCAATATAGACTGAGCACATTTCATGTTCAGCTCCCACGTCTAAATAAGCAGCTTGATATTCAAATTGATATAAATAAATCAACTGGCTGCTTGCGCCAATCTCTTCTTGTAAACGTCGATTGACAGCCTTTTCAAAGGATTCGTCTTGACGTGGATGACTACAAACACTGTTAGACCAAAATAACGGCCATAAAGGCTTTAAGGCGCTCCTTTGCTGTACTAATAATTCCTGCTTACTATTAAAAACAAACAAAGAAAAAGCGCGGTGAAGTATCCCTTGACCTTGATGACATCGTAATTTCGTTTCATAACCTATGACATCATCATTTTTATCAACCGTGACCAACATATCCTTTAACGATGGATCGCTATGATCAGGCCCACTATTAACCCACTGATTCAACTTCTCCCCCTTACCTGACAGCTTAGGTAACACAACTAGGAAATGAATGGCTTCGGCTTACTATAATTTCTAAAATTGAAAACCAAAGAATGAAAAACACTCACGCGCACGCCTTCAGTTTACACCTTTCGCCAAAAAGAGTAAAAGCGTGGCACTTGCCAATATGCAAAAAACTTTTATTGAAGCAATCAACTGGCATCAAGGGGAATATGACAAAAGCAGCGATTAATGATGAGACAATATCCTAACCGCATATTCAGCGGTCAAAATAGAGACCACTTCATTTTCAGTATTTTTAATCTCAATAGTCAGTGAAAAATCATATCGACCTGTATTTTCCATTGCAGTATTCATGCACCGACTCTGCTGCTTTGAGAAAATGGCCTCAGCATAAAGATCTGTCATAGCTGGCTTCTTGAAATCAATACTGACACTTCTCACCAACGGAGTGTAAGCGCGCACTTTTCGCGTTTCAAAAATGACTATTCCACCTAAAGATTCTGCAGCAGCAAATTGGAAAGCTGCATGAAAGCTTTGAAAATGGTTGGCTGTTTTTTTCGTTAACGGCACATGCACACAATAACGGCCATCTGGCTCACAACGATACTTCAAATCCATATAATCATAAATATTCTGCTCTAACGCTTTCCAATGACTATCATCTTTTTTCACGTTTGCCTTTTTCACATTTTTCCTTGTCATAATAGCTTCCTATGTTTTATCACTTAACCCGTTAGGGCACTCAAATCTGTTAATCTTTAATAGATTAAATGCTATTTAAAAATAAACAGCCCCTAGGGCCTGTTGAACTTTGGTGATGATTTCTGCAGCAGTTTGTGGATTCTTTATACAAGGCAGAGCTTGTGTGGTGTAGTTATTCTACATAAACAAGCGATAACGCCGTAGAAAGGAACTACAAACGCTGTCCGTAGGATTCACTAAACGTGTTTTACTCTTTGTTGGGAGACATTTGCTTAAATCACTAGACGTCATCCCTCCCGTCGCGATTAAAACACGTTTATCTCGGACATAATTTAACCACAAAAGATCAACAGGCCCTAGTGTTAATACTGATCAGTTAATAAGTTGGACGATCAATTGAACGATCTTTCAGATACGGTATAAAGACCTCTACGTTGTATGGAGGTCATTAATGGAACTAT
>NZ_CANLZC010000083.1 GCF_947495455.1 uncultured Shewanella sp.
AAAACCCAGTCGACTTGCTCAACTTTCACCCACCCACACTTACTAACACTCAGCGCCACACTAAGATTTGGACACAGTTGAGCGGAAAACTCACTTGATTTGCTCAACCTTTACCCATCCGCACTCGCTAACACTCAGCGCCACACTAAGATTTGGACACAGTTAGGCTGAAAACCCAGTCGACTTGCTCAACTTTCACCCACCCACACTTACTAACACTCAGCGCCACACTAAGATTTGGACACAGCTAAACAAAAATGCGTTGGAATAATAAATTTCTTCGTAATAACGGTAGTAACGTGCGGATTAACATAAAACTCTACCCATAAGCGATAAAGTTACCAAATATATAAAGATTACAGATCGCCATAGGAGCATTGACTGTCATAATTGACAATTGCAAAATGAGCTCTACCTACACCACAGTTAATTAAATCCATTTAATTTTACTAAATCCGGCATTCTGCACCTAAAGTCCATGTTTAAAATTTTAACGTTAGGTTTAAAACTAAGTCACCTGAAAAATCTAAAATGATGCTTTTAAACTCATTTAACTCAAAAATAAGTTATTTATAAGAGGATAAATCACAACTAAATAAGATAATAAACACACTAAGATATTGTCATAGATACACTAAGAAAACGTCATCGAAGCACTAAGATATCGTCACAATACACTAAGATATCGTCACAATACACTAAGATATCGTCACAATACACTAAGATATAGTCACACTTAAAGTTGTAACTATATGATATTTAATGGTAATTAGAACTCTATATAGCTTTATATAGCTTTATATAGCTTTATAGATTTTTATAAAAATCTTATTATAACAATGTGGATATGTGTAAAAACTAAAAATCAACTTAATTTATTCCCATTATCCTTATTAAAACTCTAATGAAAATTTAAAACCACGGCCTCATTTTAAATAATTTTCGCTAATTTAAAATCCATCAAAGGCTCATAATTCGATTTAAATAACCAATAGCATAGGTTTAGTGAATTTTTGAATAAAGTCTCTTAAATCGACGTTTTGACCCCTTAAAATGCATTTTTGAATACTGTAAGAACATATGAACTAAGAAAAATCAAAACAAAAAACATTTTTCTTACTTTTAAATACTTAGTCACAATTATTTAACTTACCTTACACTGGATATTAAATATTGTTTTAAAAAGAATAACTGTTATATGCATAAAGCAAAAAATGTTGAATCACTGCCTATTTTGAGACAATTAGCATTAAACCTTACCAAAATGGAAACAACACAAAAAAGAAGTATGAAAAGTAAATTAAACCGCTCGTTACTCAGTGATGAGTATCGAAAGCTGCTTATTTTTAATCATGTTATAAGGACAAGAACAAAGTAGGTAATGTTCGTCATTCTGTGTCATTTCCGTACAATAGTTAAAAAAACAGAAATGACACATGACTCAATCTTTTGATTTTAAATAAACCTTAAAAGCATTACAAGCAGGTAAAAATCTAACAGGCAAAGACGGCATTCTCAGTCTGTTTATTAAACAACTGACAGAAGCAGCACTTAATGCTGAAATCGAACAGCATCTTGAGCAAGAAACACAGCCCAATCGTCGCAATGACACCAGTCAAAAAACCGTAAAACCGTAAAATATGCCTCAGGCAACTTTGAGCTTTATGTGCCCAAAGACAGACAATTCACCTTTGAACCTCAACTGATTAAGAAACATCAAACCACCTAAACCGATGAAATGGATAGGCAAATCTTATCCATGTTTAGCATGGGGATGAGCTACCGTGATATTCATCAGCATGTTGAAGACATGTATGGTATTAATGTCTCAGTAGGAACGATTAACAGTGTCACCGATAAATTGCTGCCTGAGCTTAAGGCCTGGCAACAAAGGCCATTAAACAGTCATTACCCCATTGTTTGGCTTGATGCTATTCACTATAAAGTCAAAGAAGAAGGCCGCTATATCAGTAAAGCCGTCTATACGTTACTTGCCTTGAATATGGAAGGCAAAAAGGAAATCTTAGGCCTACACCTGTCTGAAAATGAAGACGCAAATTATTGGTTATCGGTACTGACGGATTTAAATAATCGGGGGGTTCAGGATATTCTTATCGCTTGTGTTGATGACCTAACAGGTTTTCCTGAAGCCATAGCCAGTATTTTTCCTCAAACAGAGGTGCAGTTGTGCGTTATCCATCAAATTCGCAATTCAATGAAATATGTGGCCTCAAAACATCAAAAAGCCTTCATGGCTGATTTAAAGCCTGTTTATCGAGCTGTGACTAAGGAAGCGGCCGAGATAGCACTGGATGAACTTGAGGCTAAATAGGGCAATGCTTATCCATTGGTTATCAAGGCTTGGCGTCGAAAGTGGGATAATTTATCACACTATTTTAAGTATCCAGAACACATTCGAAAAGTGATTTATACGACCAATGCTGTTGAAGCTGTGCATCGTCAATTTAGAAAATTAAAAAACCAAAGGTGCATTTCCCAACGAAAATAGCTTGTTAAAATTGCTTTATGCAGGCATATTAAATGCCTGTGATAAATGGACTATGCCTATTCATAATTGGAGCTTATGTTTATCACAACTGACCATTTATTTTGAAGGGTGTTTAGATAACGTGCTGGATATTCAAATGATATCACTGACACAGAATAGTGAACGCCCTTACAAAGTATGCTCTTATTCTACATAATGTCCTATCACATATGGCTTTTTAATTTTTAAATTGAGCTATGCATTTAAGTTCACTTTTTAAATTACTGGAAAAATATTTATTAGCACCAGTAATCTATTATAAATCTGAGACTTTCTTTTAAAAACCTATAGAGAAAATAATGCTATAATGTTATTACTTTATTGTATCAACATCTTCCAAAATGAACATTCCCTGCCAAGTTAAATGCAAAACTCAAGAATAAAAAATCACAAATTTTACTAAAACTTTAGCTATCTTGCCATCGAATAATAAAAAATAACTAATAAACTTAGTAAGTTACTGCGTTAACAGTGTTTTATTTTTTTAATGTTACTTTTTATTATAAAAATAACGCTATCATGTAAAAGATAGCCTAAACTAATATGTATTAGTCGTTTTTTAATTCAATTATTAACAGTAAACTTTGTGGGTTAAAAAGTAGGGCGTTAATCAAGAGGAGGCCACCGTGGCAGTGAATAAAAATATCCCAAAATCTAGGCTTATGATCGAATATGATACACGTATTGAGGGAGAATCTAAAAAGAAAGAATTACCATTTCGCTGTTTAGTTTTTGGTGATTTATCTCAAGGGAAATCAAAAGATAGACAACTGGAATTTGAAGACCGTGAAGTTAGAGTCATTAAAAAGAGTGTTGATGCAACCTTAAAAGATATGGATATATCTCTTGATCTAACTGTACCAAATAGTATTAACCCACAACATTCTCCTATGTTAGATATTCACTATAAATTCAATAAAATTAGTGATTTCCAACCTGATAAATTAGCTAAACAAATACCACAACTGAATGCATTACTAAAATTAAAAGAAATGCTTATATCATTTGAAAAAGATATCGATAATGATCGTGCATTAAAGAAAACGATTGATCGAATATTTTCTGATAAAGACATGTTATTTCAATTGAAAAACCAGTTGCCTAAATTGGACTCTTATCGATTAAATTCAGTTGATAACGACACACTATTAGAAAACAAGGAAGCCCCAAGTTAACATATAAAGTTATTGAAATACGCTATCGTAGCGACTATATGCTATGTAATTAATACATATCACCCTATAAATAAGGTAAAAAGGACATGAGTGAACAAGAAACCAATGTGTTAAATGATATTTTTAGCCAGTTTGGTGGAAGTGATGATAACCGTCAAACATCCATGTCATTAGTTGATGTTGATATTAATGAAAACACCGACCTGATTTTTAATATTTACGATGATTATTATGCAAAAAATATAGCTGCATTAGCACTTGTTCTCGCCAATAATGATGAGATTATCAATTATAACAAGCTATATATACAAAATGCAGTAGAACTTATAAATGATATTATTGAAGCTCAAATTAATAGTATTATTGCTCATCCTGAGTTTCGTAGTATTGAAAATCAATGGCTTCAAATCAATGAACTCACAAAACTTGAATATGATAAGGTAGAGATTGCACTTATTGATGCAACCAAAGAAGAGTTGCAGTATGATTTTGAAAGAAATTTGTATGATATTTCCAGCAGTGAAATTTTTAAAAAAGTCTATGTTTCCGAATATGATCAATATGGTGGTGAGCCTTATGGGTTACTTTTAGGCTTATATAATTTTAACAATACCATGGATGATATTACTTGGCTAACAGGCATGGGAATGGTCGCAGAAAGTGCACATGCACCTTTTATTGGTAGTATTGATCCAAGTTTTTTTGGTGTTGATAAAATTGAAGAGCTCAAACAAATAAAAAGTTTCGAAACTCTGATGGAACATCCTAGGTATCGTGATTGGAATACTTTTAGAAACACAGATCAAGCTGCTTACATTGGACTATCATTAGGTAATTTTATTTTAAGACAGCCTTATCATCCTGTTAATGCACCGGTTGCCGATCAACGCATGAATAACTTTGTAGAATATGTCGCCGATTATGAATCTAATGATACTTATTTATGGGGAAGTGCGAGTATTTTAATGGCCCAAAATATTATGCGGTCTTACGATAAAACAGGCTGGTTTCAGTATATAAGAGGTCCTGAAAATGGTGGGTATGTGAAAGATCTTATTGCACCTGTTTATAACATTCGTGGCTTTGATGAACGTCGCTCGGCATTAAATATTTCTTTTCCAGATTATATGGAGCTCTCACTCGCCAATGTTGGTATGATTCCTATCATTGAAGAAAAAGGCACTGCTAATTGTTGCTTTTTTAGCGTGAATTCCATCAAGAAAGTACATGAATTTGTTGATGATTTTGATTCAATCAATTCACAGCTTGTCGCTAACCTTTCTTATACTTTTTGTATTGCACGCATTGCACATTATATTAAATGTACCATCAGAGATAAAATAGGCAGTGTTGTTGATGCTGGCAGGATAAAAATGCTTATAAGCGATTGGATTCGTCGCTATGTGACAAGTGTTTACAAGCCAACCCCCATTGAGTTAGCGAAGTACCCTTTTCGTAAAGCAGAGGTTGAGGTATCACCTATCCCCGGTAAAGCTGGTTGGTTTAAATGTAGTGTGACAGTGTTACCCCATATTCAATTTGAAGGTATGGATACGACATTAAAAATAGATGCCAGACTTGATCCGGGCCTATTTGGTGGAGAAGAAGGAGAAGAAGGTGAAGAAGGAGGAGAAGGGGGAGAGTAATCAGGGCAATAAATAATTGTTATTTAGTAGGCTCTCTTCTGAGCCATTATGGTATTAAAATGTGCATGCTTAACAGCTTGCAATATATGAGTTAATTCAATGAGGAGATAGTTTATGACTTTAGTACCGCGTGATGCTGTGTATGGTAACGCTTTATCAGTTAGTTTTAGTAATTTTGCTTATGCCAACACTGAAGCTGAGCCACGTCTTTGGTTTGCATCATTTAGTTATTTTGGAACTGATGCTGGCACTAACCTATATGCCTATGATGGGGAGCAGACGACAGGTGATGTGACCTCCCCTACAGCTGCGGCCTCTTTAGTTGAACTTAAGATTAGTGGGCCGACACAATTAGCCGGAGTAAAGGTGAAAGTCGCGGTGCCTATATCCGACGATGACATCGTTTCTCTTGGTACGCTTATTAGTGAAGTTAAGGCGGGGACATCCTCTAGTAACCAACTTTTATTTGGTGACTCTAATGACAAACAAGAGAGAAAAAAGGATGGTGTGTGGACTTATGCAGTAGAGCTTAAAAACAGTTTTGCCTTATGCCCCATTAAGGCCGATGAGATGGTATTTACTTGTGTGGATGTTGGTCTTATAGGGGGGACAACATCAGATATTCATTTGTATATTTTAACCTTTGATAACATGATGATTGACTCAACTACATACACGCAAACGAGTATTCCGGTTATCCATGACAACTCTGATTCTTCGGGTGAGTATCCATTACAAAGTATTGCTAGTAGCTCTTAATTAAGCTATGTATGATCGCATTCATTGGCAAGATGGAGTATTGTTGACTGCATCACAATTGATTGAACAAGATCGATTGCGACAATATAATACGCTTAATGGCATGATGCTGCCTTACTCTATGGATTATGGTATTGTTCGACTGCATGTTGACACTGATTTATTGGAAACAGGCACTTTAAAAATAAAGAAATTAGATGTTTATACAAAATATAAATATTTAATAAAAATCAATGAAAGTGATAATGTGTCACTGTCATTAGATGAAAGTGTAGATAATGCGATTGTGCCTGTTTTTCTTAATCTGCAAGAAAAGCTAATCCATGAAGAGGGACTCAGTAAGGTTAGGCTAACGGTAACCTTGAGCGATAACTATAAAGAAGATAAAATTGAAAGTTTTAAGCTTTTGGAATTAATAAATAAAGAAGAGGTGTGGAGTGTCTATTCAAGTTCTATTGCATTATTGAGTTGTGATAGTTGCACTTTCTTATCTATTATCGGTGAGATTAATAAAATAATAGCCTCGATAAAACATTATATTAAGACGAGTCAGTATAGTAAAGGCGCATATTATATATTTAAAATTGGGTATCATCATTTAGAACGAATAGTGAATATGGCTAAAAAAAAGCCTAATCATGTCCATCCTATTGAAATATTTAATCAAATTGATACTGTTTATTACCTCATTTCTGAAGTAGAGAATACCGAATACTCTGTTGTTCATTATGACTTTTATAATCCAAATACGAGCTTTTATTCTTTGTTTGAGCATTTGTATAAAATATTAAGTAAGCCAGTAAAACAGCAATTTGTTACCTTTGAAAGAGAGGGAGATAGTTATTTAATTAGTGACTTATCTGGAGACTTTATCAATGCATCAGAATATTTTTTAGTATTGAGAAAACTTACTCAAGAAGAAACATATTATATAGAAGTGAAATATTTAAAGTTAAGCAGTATTGAAAGGAATAAACATATTAATCAGATGTCTTTATCTGGTATTTTACTTGAAAAAATGCCAGATGATGGTATTCATCAATTAAATGATCCATTTATTTATCAAATCTATAGCCTTTCTCATGGTGATGAGCTTGACATTGTATTAAAAGATAGGAATATAATGTTCAAGTACATAAAAAATGCAGAACACTATCAGTTCACTTTATATTATCGATAATATAATAAATCTTAATATCATTAGTTTGCTTTTCATTGTCGACCTCCTTTAGTGATCATACTTATTCATTGAAAAGTGAATCACCTATATTATTTGAGTGTTATGAAATAAAGGTGATAAGAGATGTTTAATAAAATTCTAATGAATAAAATAGTTCAATTAACTCGCTGAAAGTTGGCAGTAATTACACCTTTGCACTAGAGTTGTATAAACGGATTTTTTTAATGATGAGTTTTTCGAATTATGGGTGCACCGACAACAGATAAAGATTCAAATGGTGAAGGTAGTAGCAGCTCCTCTATTAATACTGTATTAAAGCCCATTTTATCAAATGTTAATTCTAATATGACGTTGATACCAGAGGATTTCTTTCAGCTATCAAATGCCATTTTGTCACATTTAACAGTTATTAATGTTTCAACTTTGAACGCAGAATCTATCGAGAAACTACGTCTACTGCATCATAGTGTATTGTTAATGATAGAATCAGAAGAAAAACCTGTTTATAACCAGTGTATTGCCTATGAACAGCTACAAAAAATATTCTTATTGGGTGTGTTACGGCGCTATGAGGTTCGTCCATTTCAATTGTATTTTAATACAGTGACTTTTGTACATTATATTGAGCATATATTAGAACTTAATTTTACAAAAACACCCTATATGATCGAAAATGCTAAATTAATGCTAGACGAACTTCCTGAGTTAATTAATAAAGAAGTCTTAATTCGATTGTCCAAAAATGAAGTTTCTGATCTTAAAAATGCAATGAGTAAATTATATGACTTTTTTTCTCTATCTAAAAAAAGTAATAATGATAAGTTAAGGCTTATTCATATATTAAAAAATTTAATTACACCTATTATTGGGTATGATAAATTTGTGATTGATCAGGATATCATCGTTGAAATTAATCCGTTAGATGATAATGTCGAGCCTGTAGACGTTAGCCTTGTGAGCAATGAAGAGCAAAATGATACAGATGAGTCTCAGTTAAGTGGCTTAATGTTATTTAACTATCATATTCTTGAATTGAACTTGTCATTATCAACTTATGGTTTTTCTGGGAGTGTAGAGTTTCAACTTTCTTATGATGACATCCCTTTTCATTCTGACTATTCATTTTTGTATCAAAATACCCCTGTTTCTATTGCACTCACCATTAATAATACTTATTTTTTTGATGATCCGGATGATGAGGATGAAAAATATCAAAAAAAATTGAGTCTTCAAGGGGTCGGTGATTTAAAAGAAATCAATAACTTACAATTAAATGGCGCCATTGTTGCAGTGGATATTGAAGAAGATACAGCCGAATTTTCTTCTAAGAGGCCTGTTTTTACATTGAAGTTTCATGATGCTCTGCAGTCAATTTGGCGAAGTCACTGTCCTGTTTATATTGATTTTGCTAAAAGTTATCTTGATATATTTAGTGATAATTTGTTTTGCTCTTATTGGGTCGAATTTGATACGGATAATACAACGTTATTGGCTACAGAACAAAAACAGATTGTTGTTGGTACACAAGGGCGATCATTTTATGACTATTTTATAGAAGTCTTGCAATCTTACGGTACATATCTTTATTACGATTACTCGTCACTGGATACTGATAATTATACTGGACAAGTGACTTATATATTGAGTGATGACTTGGGTATTTTACAGGATGATTCATCTGATGAAGAAGTAGCATTAACACATAAAGATCTAGAGCGTGTAATCAGTGTAAATTTTTATACTAAACAACCTTGGTATGGCAGTGAATCTGTATTTAATGCCAGTGTGGATAATCCGCAGCAAAGTGAAATCACAGATATTTACTCTGAGGATTGGACTCAAATTGAATGGATCCGTAAAGATTCGACAAAAATAATCGACGACTCAACTGTTTACACTAATTTTATATCCAATTATAGCCTAAAACGTCAAGCGGAAGAAGATGATGCCTATACTTATCAGTTGGAGCTAAGCGAAATTATGCCATTTATGACCCTTGAGCCTAGTTATGTACCTTATGATTTAGATACCGATCAGTGGGCATGTTCGATTACTAATTTTAGCCCATCGGTGACTGTTTTTGAGCAGCACCTTTGTTATCGCCAAAATGAAGAGGCAAAAATAGCACTTCAGCAGGAATTATTAACCGTTAATTATGCTGAGGATGCGGATAGTGAAGAGGATTGGTTTGAAAAAATAGCTGAAGTCGAAGTGCCTGATGGAATAACGCATTTTTTGTCTATGACCTCTATATGGAAAGACAGTAATACGAGTTTATGTGCGTTACCTGCCTATGTTCCTTTTCAACCTTTTGTGTCTGAAGGGGTGATAACCATAGGTGATGATGTGGATGACAGTATGCAGAATGCTTATAGTTTTTTTACTGGTCAAGATCAAACTGCTGAAGGAGCATTTTCTGCGGATCAATCTTCTGGGTCGGAAAATTATACTTGGTCTGAACAATCGGAAAATATTGTCACTTATGCCGTAACATTACCCAATATTTTGTATGCTGATCCAGATAATACAACTCCTGTTTTTATTCCTGCTTTAGTATTAAATGCCACGAGCAATGGTTTTCATCCTTTGAGAAATGGGGACTATGTGCGTGTTGCTTTTGAAAACCCAGAGCGGTGTAAAATTGAGTCGATATTCATTAGTAATCCTATTGGAACGGATAAGGCGTCTGAAAAAAGAATACAAGCAACAACATATGGGCCGAAAGAAGAGTGTCAATTGGCTTACACTCAAGATTCAGATGATCAAGTATTTCAAATATGCCAAACAGGAAGTGACGAACAAGTTGGAAATAGCTTTTCTTTGAGTCAATCTAATGGTGTCGTGATTTCATTTAGCGATGAAAGTAGTGATGAAAGTAGTGATGAAGAGGAATAAGGAATGAATCTGTTAACAGGGAAGTATGCGGTATATATCTTTAGTGCTATCGGGGCCGCTTTTCTTATTGTTTTTATAAAGCTAGGTATTAAGTATTTTAAAAAAATAAAGAAATCAAAAAAGAAAGTTGATAAATTAAAAAAAGCACTTGATAAAGGCAAGGGGAAAATAAAATTAAAACCAAACGTTGTAAAAGATGTTCTTAAAGAGATTAAAGAATCATCTAATAAAAAGGTTAATCCTGCTTTTTTATTTGTATATGATGGTGATAATGACAAAATGATTAAATATATAAATTCACTTTCTTCTGGTGAGGATTATAAGGTGATCACAGTGAGTGAGTCATTATTTGTTATGCTATCAGATAACAGAGTTGTTTTTTCATTGTCGACTTCGTATTTACAAGATATAAAGATGAACACGTTAAATTCATTATTAGATAAAGCCTATAAAAAAGGACTCATACAATTACCTTTTCTATTACTTTGTTTTGGTGATAAGGAATATCAGAATGGTCAGTTTTTTATTATATCCAACTTTATTTCAGAAATAAATATATATAAAAAAATAAAGTTTGATATCAATATTGCAATTGATATCAATATGAGTGATGAAAAGATAAGTTCATTTTATGAAATTGTAAAGCAAAATACATCAATTATTATAGGAAATAACTTTGAAACTGATGAAATTAAAGATATGATTAATAAAAAAATGGAGGATGTTCATTCGATACTGAGAAATGAAATAATTTCTGACTCATCATTTAGTGAATCTGTTTTTGATGCAATTCAAGTTGCATCTTTTATAGAAAAAAAATTAATGCTACTTTCTACTTTTTTATCAGGATTTAGTGAGTTGTCAGAAAGTACTTTGCTTGATAACGTCGTTATAGATTTTGGTATTCATAAATGTAATGTGCATTATAATATTTTTGAATCTGAATCTTCCATTTATATAAAAAAAGTCAAGCCCATTCATTACGTTACTTCTGTGGTCATCATTTTATCTATTATTTCAACTTTTTCATTTTTATATGAAGCTTATCATATAAAAAGACATAATGAAGCACTTAAAAAATCTAATGTTTTTGGTGGTCTTAAGGCTGCGGATTTAAATAAAGCTGATGGTTTGTATAACAGATGGAATGATATTTATAATAGCGATCTAATTTTTAACAAAATAACGTTCGGTTTGTTGTATGGGGATTATAGCTGGACTGAGCTAAATAAATCTTACGCTAATTTTATGACAGAGAAAATTATATTACCTGAAATTAATAAAGCTGAAGATCCATTGACTAAGCTATTGTTCTTATCATTTATTGCTGCTAGTAATTCACCTTCAATGTTCAATGAGCTTATGAATCAAAAAGCATTAGCAACGATAGTTTCAAATTTAAATGAAGAACAGCTTTATTTAATATATAAGTATTCAGGTGTAGTTTGGCTTCGAAAACTCAAGTTTCCTGCGCCTGCTCTCTATGGCAATTTAATTAATGATCGTGTAGATGATGACAATACTATAGACAATATATTATTTGATAACTTTTTAAATGTTCGCAATGAGGAATTAAAAAAATTCATATGGGAAAAAGTTGTTTTTCAAAGAAAGGTGTGTTTTTTAAAAAAGGCTATTCCTTATTTGTTTGTAGATAATGTTTACTATTCTAAAAGCGTTTTAAATTATATAAACTTTTTCAAAGATAAACTACCAAAAACAAAACATGGTTGTGGTAGTGAACTTTTACTTAAATTATTAGATATAATACCAGGGTCTGACGTACCAGAAAAATTAAGTTTTGAAAGTGAAGTGTATTTGATAAAAGATTATGTTAGTGAAATTGATAATTTCTTTTTAAAGGAAAAAAAATATGCGGAGCAAAAAGAGCAGTGGAAGAAAGTACTGCTCAATGCAGAGTTAAATTCTATTTTAAACAGAATACTTGGGAGTAATAAAGGTCATATAGATTTACTTTATTTAAAAGATTATTATGAATATACATTTAATACATTGTTCTCTCGAGATGTGATAGTGATATCACTGGCCTACGTGAAAGATGTGATTATCAATGTGATTAATCCTATGCTGAAAGATTATGATGAATTAGGAGCGGTTTTTAAAAGTTATAATATTGACTACCATGCTTTAGATCAATTAAAAAATGATTCGTTATCTGAATATGCCAATGAATATATTGCATCCTTAGAAAAAATACTGAATAACTCTCTGCCTGAAACGGTTTCTTCTGAAAACCTTAAAATGTATTTAGTAGATATCACCTCAGAAAACACGCCATTTGATAACAATATTGACTTTATTAGTGAGAATACAACATTCGATAAATCAGATGTACTCCCCAAACAGTTAAATGTGATTGCTGATACTTTTTCTGGCTTTAATAATTTAATACAATCAAAAGAATATACCCAATATAAAGGTATTTTAATGGAGGTCCATAGAAACTTATTGAGTGGAACCAATGATGATTATGTTAAAACTTATCAACAATTAACAAGTACAGGAAAGGATAGCATTATTGGTCAATTAGATACATTGATGAATAGTTTAGGTAATGTAAACTTAAGTATTTATAACGTATTTAAAGTGCCATTAAAAATAATCCAAAAAACCCTTGCTGATTACTTGATAGCGTATATTAATCAACAATGGCGTTTGCAAATAACCCCTAAAATCATGCTAATTGAGTCACAATTTCCATTCAATTTGAGTGCAAAACAAGCCATAGACTTTGAGGTATTAAATGGCATGGTAGGTATTCAAGGGGAAGTGTTTAATCAAATGAAAACGCTATTACAACCCTTGACTTCTTTTAATGAAGCTGTGTCTAAATGGAAGGTGAGTACGTTATTGACTTCAGAACAACAAACGACACTACAACCTTATATTGCGACATTGAATAAATATTCGACTTTACAAGCAATGTTGTGGGATGAAAAAGGTAAAGCTAAAGAGATGACATTTAATGTAAAACCTCAAGCCTTTAAGAATGTCACACTTGATGGAAAGAATAAAATGGTATTAACTTTCATGCATGGAGGAGGGAAATCTCAATCTCTTGGTTTAAATACAAATAGCGATGCAGTGACACCATTAGATTATCCGTGGCAACTGGCTCCAACGGTATCTGTTGGGTGGTTAAATACGGACAATAATAGTTTTGAGAAATCTTATCAGGGAGATTGGGCTTTCTTTAGAATGTTGGTTGATGCAAAATGCAGTCGTAGGTGGTTATGTACCTGGAATATAAAAGGAAATAATGCTAAATCGCCCCCTTATCAAGTGAGTTTTAGTATTCAATCTAATATATTAAAACTGGTTAAGCGTGAGAAGAAGGAGTAAAGGATTATGCGGTATGTTCTGTTTTTAGGTATATGGGCCATTTTCTTTTCATTTGTTTCAGGATGCTCTTGGTCATGGTTGCCTTGGGTGAGTGATAGTCCAGAAGACTTGTTGGTTATTAACTTATCAAGAGCGAAAAATGATAAGGAAAAGGAGCCTCTCACCATCATTATTGTTCAACCTGCTGATCAAAAGAGTTTTGTTGCGGCTAATTATGCAAGCGTTATTCAACAGTCGCTGGACAAAGGAGTAAAACGTTATGTTATGCTGGGTACTCAAGAAAGCGAGAGGATAATCATGGCCGCTGATAAAACCCCCTTGGCTATTTATTTTATTTTAAAGGAGCAACCCACATCTAATTGGAAGTATTTAATCGATGATCCTCAAGGGTCTATTCAATTATTTACGATTAATAGTGGCGGCGTCATACAGGAAAACAAAGATGGCTAATCATTCCATTGAAATTGTTCAGGATGGTATTGGGTTTAGTGTTCAAGGTGACAGTGATGATGATACCTGCCAGGTTAATTATAAAGGGACAGGTGATGCTGTAATAACGGCTAGCAATACTTATGGTGTTACTGCTGACACCTCTCTTTCGTTAACTGTTGGTGAGATATCGGTCACAATTTCAACGGACAATATCACAATAAAGAAAAGTAACAGTACAATTGCATTGGATGATAGCAGTATCGCATTAACCGTCTCCGATACTTCTATTACCATTGAAGATGGTACCATTACATTAGTCGCAGATACGATCAAGTTGACGGGAAACGACAACATAACCATTGACTCAAGCGATAGTCTAAGTCTGCAAGGCAAAACTGTTGGCGCAAAAGGAACAAGCTCAGTTTCAATTGAAAGTAGTTCCACCTTGACTTTAGAGGCGTCTTCAACAGCAACGCTAAAAGGTTCAACAACATCAGTAGGTTAACTTTATCTGGTAGACCTTAATATGGAACAATTAGCTGCACTTGAAAGTTTTCAGCGCTTACTCAATAACCGATCTTTATACGAGATAGAAGATCAAAAAACCGTTTTACAAACACATATAGAGCTAAAGCGCGAACTGTCGTTAAATGCATTAACACCGAGTACAAAGGTAAATGAGTATTCACTGTTTCAAATGAAGCAGATTGCAAAGCTATCAGCAAAAATTAATAAGCAAACCCAAATTTGCATCACAAAAACGTCGACAGAGCTATCGGTAAAGGTAAGGCAATCCTTAAAAGAAATGAAAGAAAGTTTACTACTTGGTAATAGTCATGATTATCTTTTAGCAAAAAACACATTATTACAGCAGCTTCAGGCATTAAAAAGTATTCAATGTAATGATATTAACTTGCTAGTGTCCTTACGCCCCGTTACAGCAGATGTAAAAATGGGTAATAAGCCAACATGTTATATTCAGGATGATTATCTTGAGACTTTATCTCATTCACTTCCTCAAGAAAAAACGCTCAATGTCCCGCCCCAAAAAAATAAGTCATTAACACTTTTTCAGTTACATGAATCAATATTATCGCTCGATCCACAAACAAATAAAGAGGATATTGAGCAATTATCTCAAGATTACCAAAATCATATGTTAACAGTACAAGTACAATTACTTAAGTTTAATAAAACCAAACAGTTGTTTTCCGATTTACTGCAGTATTCTGAGCTGACAGAGGTTTTATTAGGTTCGACCGCTTTTAAATATTTACTCATGAAATTTACTCCAGTATTGCTGACTATTGATAGATCAATTACAAATAATATTAATATGTTGGCAAATTCTGGCTTTATCAACATTACCGACAATCAAAAGCAAGTTTTAGAGAAAATAGAGAATTTTTATCAACAATAATGGAAATGATAAATAGGGTATATGGGAAATTCTGATATTAATGAGAAGTTAAGCACATTACAAGAAGGTGCCGATAGTGATACGCAATCTGCTGTAGAGGGGTTGCAATCATCGGTTTCAAACTGGGATGAAGTAACAGATGTGGCACAAGGTATGCCATATAGCCAAACGCTTAATCAAAACATTAGCACAGCAACCAGCGCGTCGACGATTGATCCTAATACGACGGTAAGCTCAGCTTTTGAATCCATTGATTCACAATATGAAGTATCAAAGTCTACTGTTGATGTTAGCTCGTTGATGGCTGATAAGCAGTCTGCTTTTAATCAACTGAGTAGTGATTTTCCTGCTAATCAGGTTGCTTCGTTACAACAAAGCTATACTCAGCAAGCTTCGCAAATAACAACCACTTTAAATCTGCAAGCTGCTAATGGTGATACGAGTATTACAGATCAAATTGAGGCGGCTCATCAGCAAGTATCAAGTGCGACTCAAAGTTATGCGAGTGATCCTGATGATGCTGTTGCGAAAGCTTACTATGAAAGTTCACTAGCATCATACCAAAGTGCTGTGGATGCTTTTTCAGCAAAAATGCCTGATTATCAAGAAAGTGAGAGCCAGCTAGTCAGTCAATGCAGTAGCTTGACTACAGCGATAAGTGAACAAAGCACTATGTCTGAGGCTGAATCAAGTGCTTTATCTCAGCAAGTATCCGATTTTTCTAACTTATTAAATTCTTTACCTCAAGAATCCGTTAATTTAACGGCAGAGCTAGCAGCTAGCTCCTCTACTGAAGGCAGTAGCAGTTCCTCTGATGAAATCAGTAGTAGTTCGTCTGATGAAATCAGTAGCAGTTCGTCTGATGAAGGCAGTAGTAGCTCGTCTGATGAAGGCAGTAGTAGTTCGTCTGATGAAATCAGTAGTAGCTCGATTAAAGAAACGGCATCTGCTGTAACATCAGCTGCTGCGGCTTCAGCAGCGATGACGGCATATAATGATGCAAAGGCGGCAGGTACATCCCTTGGACAGTCATTGAGTACTGAAGCACAAAGTACGTTAAGCTCGGTGACGGGGCCATATACGTCAGCGTTTCAAAATGCCATCACTCAAACATCTTCCTCAGCACTGCTTCAAAGTGTCACTGAGCAAACGTCCTCTTCTGCGCTCGATAGTGTTGTGGCTCAAGCGGCATCATCACTTCCTTCTAGTGACGATTTAGATTCAGCACTGAGTAAAGTCAATGCCTTGGGGGAAACCGCTGCCGCATTAAGTAGTGTTCCTTTATCGATTGCCAGTTGCATTTGTGATGAAGTTGAAAGTGCATTATCAACCATATCGAATGTAATAAGCGCTATTATTTCAGATATTGATTCTGTATATGACAGTATTCAAAGTGCGCTCGACTCGATTACAAATGAATTAGACTCGTTGCTAGACTTTAGTTTACCCAGTGTTGACTGGCCTTCAATAAGTGATTTGGAAGATGAAATCAGTGACTTAACCTCTGATGTGCTGAATGCATTACAGTTTAATATTCCTAATTTTTTTAGTTTTATCAATATGCCTTCAATTTCTGATCCTTTTGCAAGTGAGCTAACCGCATTATCCAATTGTTTAAGTTCGATACAAAATGAAGCTGAAGATTTAATCAGTAGTGCTGAAAGTTTCGCTAACAGTTTGATCAGTGGTGCCAGTAGTCTCATGAATGGCTTGACTGATGATATCGATGGTCTCGTTGATAGTTTAGGAAGCTTTTTCGATGACATCTTAAATGGGGCCGACAGTATCGCCAGTAGCTTTATATCTGATATTGATGGTGTGTTTGATAGCCTAATGGGAGAATTAGATAAGCTTGCGGATTTATGGTCCAGCACTAAAGAGGCTGAAGCCAGCTTTTTTACAGATTACCTTGAAGAGTTAGCAAATGACATCATAAGCAGTGCTGAGAAGTTAGCTGAAGAGCTGATGCCTTTTGATGTGTCTGCATTATTAAGTGAAGTAGAGGGGGTATTAAATTCATTTGAGAACTTTTTTATTTCTGACTTGGCTAACCTTGAAAGCTTATTATCGAATCTACCCAGTTTACCTAGCTTATCCAGTATTCCGGATATTAGCGCATTAATTCCTGATATCAGCTCCTTACTTTCTATGCTAGAAGAGTGCACAAACTTCAGTACTATTGAAGGCTATGTGGATGAAATCAATGCATTACTTAATTCACAAAGTGAAAGTAGTGCTAGCTCTTCTTCATTAGCGTTATCTATGGCCAATTATTTATCCACTGTAACTAGTTTAAGTAGCGCTGTCGCTGAGGGGGAGTCCTTGGTCACTGCAGCTGAAACGGTGCAAGCTGTAGCAGCAGATGCAGAAGAAGTGGCAGAGGCTGTTACAGAGGTGTTAACCGAAGGTGCAACATTTGCGCTCACTGCCGCAGTCACTTCATATATGGTGGTAACAGGTGAAGCGGATAAATTGGAATTATCAGAATCCTCTCAGGCATCGAGTACAATGGCCTGCTGTATGGGATCGGTATTAAGTTGTAGTTTTGGAATAGGAACAAGTAGCTTAAGCCCAACGAGTTCAACCGTTACCATCAATAACAAAGCGGCATCAAATATCAATGACATTATTCCTATTACTAATGTACCTGCTTTTTCTGGGTGTACGAATCCAGCAAGTCCTCTGGTTAATACCGCTAGCACTTTCTGGTCGTGTACTCCGATGTTGTCTACTTTTATAGCAACAAATACAACAACGTTAGTTCAAGATTCATCAATTAATACGATGAATAATACAGCAACGTGTAGTTTTGCTACAGGTGGGAGTATTTCTTTTAGTGATGCTTCGCAAACGACAACTGTATCAAGTTAATTGTTAATAGAGGAATAATATGAAAGAGTTAAAGAATGAGGATGAAGAAATCGATCTTTCTGAAGCGCACTATAATTACTTACTTAATAAATTAGAGGATTTAAGCGATAAAATAAAAAGTGAAGTTAAAAAAAATATGGCAAAAGAGAGAGAGCACCAATTATTTAGGTATAATCAATCCATGCTGATTTTTATATCTAAGCATATCTTAATTAAAGCTAATTATAAAATGGACCGTTTTTCAACTGATATGGTTCATACTCAAAAATTTCAGATATTTGATATAGAAAAAAGCAAGGAATTTATTTATAGCCTTCAATCAGATGTCAAACTTACTTCGTTAGAATTAACAGATATGAAAATTGATGTTGATAAATACATAGTTCAATTATCACCTAAAAAGCCTGTTAAAATTGATCGGTATAATTTTGACTTATGGTTGAACCCAGTTTTGTGGGATAAATTTAATTATAAACTTTTGCAACTGAAAAAAAACTTGTTATTAGATCCACACATAAAAATAAAAATAGTATATGTTAATGAAAGTATAGAATATATTGATGGTAAGTTTGAAGATATATTTTATGGTTTGTCCGTAAATGAGAATATAAGATTTAAAGTTGTATCTCCTCAGTTTAATTTAGGATTGAAAGTTGTATTTAAAAAAATGCCAAATAATAAAGATGTCAACATTAAGAGCATAGAGATAAGTTTATCATTTTTTCACTTTATAAAAAGTGGGCTCTCTGATTTAAGTATTGTAAAAGAAAAACTATTTTCAACAAATATTATTCCGTTGTTTAATATGTTTGATAGTTATTCAACTGCCCATAAATTAGATGATAAAATTGATAGTATTCCAATAGTAAACCCTGATAATTTAGATGCAAAACCCATTAGTGTATTGCAAGTATGGTTAAATAATAAATTATATGAAGAGTATTATAATCATATTACTAGTGAGTTCTTTTTCCACCATAAAAAACAAGTTTTATTCTATTACCCATCCGATATTGCAAGCAGTATAAAGAGGAGAAAAAAGATTTATGTTAAAGCGTTGTGGACAGAAAACTCTGAACATGGCTCTTTAATAAATATCAAGTCAAATTCCTTTGTTACTTCAGAAATACGTTACGATCTTATTACGTTACAAAAAGAAGTCAGTGAAACAAATTTATTATCTATTGATATTGTTGTTCAAATATTTAGAGCCTTTTCTGATTTGGATATTAGAAAAACGCACAGTATTTTGATTGCACTGGAGTTTCTTTGTGGGGATGAGTATGCAGAGCTATATAAAAAATTCAGATCTGAAATAGACAAAGTCGAATATGATGCAAACTGCAACAAATTGACTTTTTTCATTAAAAATAAATCAAGTATTTATTTTATGGAATATATGTCCGATATTATCTCCGGTTTTTTCTATGTTAATTCACCACTGGCGATAAAAGTAGATGTTTTTGTAAGATAAAGAGTAAAGCAATATCATGATCATTGCTTTACTCTTTATCTATTCCTCACTCTTCAGAAGCCGCCTCTTCAGTTCCATCTTCATTGTTTCCAGCTTCAGTATCCTCCGATGGCGGATTTAACATTGCATCGATAGGAGGGATAATATCTCTATCAACTAATATTTCTAAATCCTGCATTAAAATATTTTTTATTTCTTCAGACTCAACTTTTTGATCATCTAACGATCCTGACTTAATGATTGTCATTAGTTCTTGACTTATTTTAAGTAAATCATCTTTCAATGATTCTTGTAATTTAGGTAAGATAAGGCCAAGTTGAATCCGGAATGAGATTTCATCTGACATATTGCTCTCCTAGCGTAAATGATAAAGAATAATTATATTTTAGTCAGCTTTATTTACTGTAGATGCTTTGATTGAAAAAACAAACAAAAATACCATTTCAGTGGAATATTTGAAAATGTGCAGTATAAATAAACACAAAAAACAAAAGCTGTACTTTTTCTGGGTAAGTATATAAAGCTGTATAAAATTAAGTTGTTACTGTTAAACTTTCCTTTTTACATTGTAGGTAATATGGATTTTCTAGGGGGGGGCATTGTTGATTTAAAGCCGAGTCATTCGCGGTGAGTAGTATTTAGGTATAAAATAAAGTTATACAAAATAGGATAAGCCCTTAGAAGTAGGATGTAGTATGACAAGTGAACTTAGATTGTTATCCACATTAACCAGATTGATAATGTCAACAAAAGATTTGGAAGCTAGGTATAACAACAGTACCGATGAGGCCAGAGAAAACATTATTACTCGCTACAGAGAAAAGGTGCGATCAGTGTTATTTCTCGCGCAAAATAAAGTTTCAGATATGTACAGTAAAAAAATAACCCAATACATTATTTTTTCAACAATATTGAGTATTGATGAGCGATGTAAATTGATGCTTAGTCAGCAGCCCACACCGATAGCATGGCATGATTTTCAGATAGAATTTTTTCAACGCTCTGATGGTGGAGAGTATTTTTTTGAAATATTAGATGAAATGATTTCAAATAAAATATATCCCGTTATTTGTTATGAGGTATTACTCATCGTATTGCAAAATGGTTTTTTAGGCCGTTATTATCAAAATCCAAATCATAATGAACGGCATAAATATATTGTTGATCTCAAAGATATCATTAAAGCATTAAAGCCCTATAAGGTTGAATTAACAGATAAAAGTATACAAAATAAGCCTGTGAAGTATAATGAATCAAATAAAAATTTTTTGATTGTTATTTCCCTTGCTATTAGTATTCCTATTATACTTTTCTTGTTAACACGTTACTTGGAAATATGAGGGTTTAAATGGATTTATTAGATCAGGTTTTAAATTTAGAAAACATTAAGAAAGTTAATCGTATAAATCCAATATTAATGAGTGCAATCGTTAAAAACCTTCAAGAGGGGGAGTATCAACGTTGCGAGGAAGTGATAAGCCAGTATATGGAGCAAGCTGAAGAGGTTGATATTTATGTGATTTTTATTTGCTTCACTATTGATGTCTACCTTAGACTCAATTCATTAGCAGCCATTCAAGATAAAATTATTAAATATGGAGACATTCTCAAAAAACATAGTGATGTTCTTTCACCTATTAGTCAATTTGATAACTCCCTTAAAAATGGAATCGACACGTTTGCAAAGCAGCTTGACATAAAAATAAAGGAACTGGTTGGTGACATTGAAGCTATAGACATACAACCCATTATTGATGATGTAAATAAATTTTTTATATATTGTAAAAGCTTAGGGGATGTTGATATTGCCAAATTTAAAAGCATTCGCCGTATCAATATGAAATTCACCCATATAAAAAACAAAATTGAAAAAAATAATGCTGATTTAGAAGATGATGACGAAAAAATAGATGACAATGGTAAGGTTGAAGATACCAGTAACAAAGACAATATGAACAATAAATGTCGATCTGACTATATTGATAAATTTGCTTCCGTTAATTGGTATCAACTTATAGAAAAAGTCTCTATGTTCCAACTGCTAGTAGCAAAAAAACGCTTTTTTGAATCGGCAATCGTTTATAATGATCTTCAACGTGAATTAATAAAATTTGATCCTAAAACTTATTTTCCAGGTCTTTTTTTTCCTCTCTATAAAACATTGTCATCAAATGCAAGACTGATCCATAATTTTATTGAAAGACATTCAAACTCATTACAATGGCATATTGCAGAAAAACTCTATCATATTGATAAAAAAAAGTTTATTAAAGAACTTCCATTGATGATTGAAAATTCAATGAATGAAGAGCAATTTCAAGATATTCAAGATATTCAAGAAGAAGTGAATAATAACGAAAATGTATTGATTGATGATGCTGCTTACCAAGAAGAAGATGATAATGAAATTGCATTTTCTGAACCAGAAGCAGAAGAGGAAGGAGCAGATTCAGAAAAAAACATGTTTGATTATGAGCAAGAATCACATAGTGATCTTGACGCAATAGAAGATACATTAGCGAAAATTGAAGACATCTGGAATGACCCCGACTTTGCAGCAGAGCAATCAGACTCTGAAGAATAACATCAAGCAGCCTAAATAGTTCTGGTCGGTGTAATCTTGCTCCGGATTCATTTTCTATGAACCAAGCGGATATTTTTAGACTACTGCCTTGGGCAAATTCAGTTAACTCCTCTTTTTCTCTTTCTGCATCTTGTTCATCGGTTGAGGCTCGAAGGTATGTGTAAACTCTAAAGGTGTGCATAGTTCATTTTAAATACGATTATTAAATTAATAAACCAGTTTTTCTTAAGTTCATTTAAGATATTCTATAAGCACTGCCGTTCTGCGATTATAGATTGTAATCTATATAGATTGTAATCTATAATCAGTTCAAAAGAAGCCAAATAGCAACTATGTGGACAATACTGAATCGACCAGTCTTCATTGACTGGTTTAAAACATTGAATAGCAGAGACAAGGTTAACGTACGTGCATCCCTTATTCTGTTAGAAGAAAGAGGCCCCACTTTACCTAGGCCATACGCTGACACCTTAGAAGGCAGCAAAGTCAGTAATTTAAAAGAGCTACGCGTACAGAGTGGTGGAAAGCCGATTCGAGTTTTCTTCGCTTTTGACCCTGAGCGCCAGTGTATCATCTTATGTGGTGGCGATAAGACTGGTGACAAACGTTTTTACAAAAAGATGATCCCTATCGCAGAAAGAGAGTTTGAGGAACATCTAGAGGAGCTAAATCATGAAAAGTAAGCCATTAAGCGCACTTGATGACCTAATGACTGAAGATGAATTGAATATGGCACAACAACAAGCTGCAGAGATGTTACTTGAGCTCAATCTTGCAGAAATTCGTCATAGTGTTCAAATGTCTCAAGCCCAGGTTGCAGAATCTATGGGAATAAAGCAGCCTACTGTCGCCAGTCTAGAGAAAAATGGCAAAGACGTTAAGCTACTGTCACTAAAACGATATGTCGAAGCGTTAGGTGGTCGGCTACGTATCGATATAGAAATGCCGGACGGCCATCACTTTGGTATGAAGGTCTAATGATACCAATTTGCGCCGCGTTATGCGCGATTTAAGCGAATTTTTAAAGGCTTGTTTGGTGTCAGTGTAACACCAGAGAGGTTAACCTAAAGAAGTCAATGAAGAGTAAGCTGATCGAACAGCACCTTCAAAAAACGGGCAACTGTCAGATCAGGTTTAAGCTAGTACATCTTATTGAATGATTTCTTCACTATTTATTTTTGTAATAATCCTGTATGAGCTTTTCAATATCTTCAATTTCTTTCGGTGTACCCCGTGTTATTTCAAAGGTGGTTTTATTTTTATGGGTAGCCACTTTGACAAATTTATCTTTTGATATATCGACAAATTTTCTCGGTTTGCTTTTATTCACTGGTGTATTTAAACCGGCTTTCTCATAGAGAATCGCCATAATTTCATCATTCGATCCAGAGGTGATTTCTATCTCATTAACAAAAGATTGTAACGCTAATTCATTACTAAATTGCTTAGTCACTTTAGTCAGCTTGCTAAATTGTTGATGAGAAATTTTTGAAGGGATCGCAAAAAAATTAACCAGACAGGCTGGTACTTCCCAAGCTTTGATACATCGCAGATAAAATGCCTTTGATATTTCTTCTTCTTGTAGAATGTCCTCTTCTGTCATCGGGTTTTCAGTATCACTTAACAGCATAGAGTAATAACGGCCATGATCACGGTATGAGTGCTCTTCTGATGTTTGTAGCTCTTTGGCAAGGGCCTTGACTTCTTGAGTCGTTAGCTTTTCTCTGCAATAGAGTAGGTTAATCCCTACATTTGCTAAAATAGCGGCTTTTCTTCTTCTAGAGCCATCAGCAATATCAAACTTTCCGTCTACTTTTATGGCTATTGCGGGGAAGTATTGTTGCCGCTTGATTGAATTGACTATCTTTTCAACGGATTTTTCTGTCACTTCCGAACCTATACGGCGATTGTGCTTTGATACAAATGTGCTTGACTCAACGTCACTGGCAGGAACGGTGTGAGAGATAAACTCAACTTTTCGGCCTGTGCAGAGCGTGTATACCTGTTTATTAGGGACATCCTTTTGACCCACTTCTTTCATTTGCTCTTTCATGCTTTGCGCAATCGATCCCATTCTTCTCATTTTCATTAACCTTGACTCCTGATAAGTTCAAGTCTTGAAAAAAACGAACGAGAAAAGGCATAGATTGCCTCTTGTGCTCGTTTTAACGCTTTTTTATCACCGTCATACATGGAAGGGTCCACAGATACAACGGTATCAAAAGTGACCCCACAACGCTGAAACCCTGATTTATCAGGCAAGTGAACATCTAGTATTTTGTCTTCTAACACAACCTTTGCCAGTGCCAATGACTCTTGATGCTGAAGTATATGAGGGCTAAACTTATTCATAAATCCGAGCATAGGTTTTTTATCAGTATCAATGCCTAAGTTATTTAGGTATTTCATTAAAATTCGCAGCTGTGATAGGTATTTCAAAGAAGAATGAAAATCAACGGTTACAGGCGGTAATGGCGTAACCAGTACGTCAGCCGCAACAATGCTATTTAATAAGAAATAGTCGAGATGGGGGCCAGTATCAATAAAGATAAAATCAAAGTCATTTCTAAGCTTGTCGATGACGTTATCTTTTAATATCGAATGGGGTTCTTGATCTTCGCCTAATTGACTCTCACAATCTTCTAACCAAGACGTTGTTAAAAAACCATCATCGATGGCTGCTGGCATTAAACTCACACCCGGTATGCTAGTATCGAATACGTATTGTTCAAGTAAAGTTTCACGGCTTATGTTCGGTGTAAACATCGCCTTGGCAGCGGTTTTATCTTGACTACCAATGGCAAGCTGATTGTTTAAATACATGGTTGATGATGCTTGCGGATCTTTATCGATGACGAGTATACGTAAGTCATAGCGAAGTAGCGTCTTATCTGTTCTTAATGCGTGTGCGGTGTTCACACAAGCCGAACTCTTTCCTGCTCCCCCTTTTAAATTATTAAAATATATCACTAAACTTTGTTGATATATGTCTCTGTATGTCGGAATTTGTCGTTGCTTATAAATGGCGATAACATCTTCAATACTCAATGAGTCTAGATTTCCGTTTGGTTTACGTTTAAAGGGATAACCATTCGCCTCCATTTCTCCCATGGCTTTTTCTACTGCATTACGGGATAGGCCAGCTAAAGACTCTGTGGTTTTCTTTGAAAACCTCATATGAAAGTCTTCTTGCCCAAATTCTTCTTTATGTGCAATCACCTGTTTATTCATCGCATCTAAAACCTTGTCGGCTTTTTGTCCCAAATAGGCGTAATCGTCCATATTCATATTTCATCTTACCTTTTATGTTATTTGCGCTTTAAATTGTAATACGTGTCATTTGTGTTTGATACATGATTTTTGTGTGTTTACATTATAAACGTGTTTTATGAATAAATTTATGTTTTTTTTAGCAATAAAAACGCTATTTTTCGCATGACATCAATTAAGTATAAGCCTTTGTTTCAAAAAATTTTTTTTGCAAGACCAAAAAAACGTTCAAGGTGATTTTCGCAAAATGAATGCATAAAATAAAACTCCGCATCCATCATCTCAGCTATGGTGTCATTACCTGCACACTCAGTTCCATTATCAAATGTGATCATTTTGACATCATAAAATATAGAGCCAACAATACCTTTAAAGTCTTCGATAGCGGTATTGGCGCTCTCTGCTTTATTTTTCATATCATCACTTATTTGAAAGCCTTATCAAGGGGAAGTCAGTCAATGAGACTGATATGTTTTATCTACAACAGTGTCTATTTCAACCTAGCCTAAATCGGTTTCTCATGTGTTATCTTAGGCCTGTTAGTGATGGAATTGACATGGTTAATTTGGTCATTTATTTAGATGATGATAATAATCGGCTTCATATCAATATAGATGATACAATAACGAAAAGAAAAGGCTCTAATTTTACGCCTAAGGTTAAGCTTGAAACGGATCAATGCCTTTGATAGTAAGCGATGCTTGTTATCGGTCTTTCAATAGAGGAGCCATCGCTCAATCCAACGACGACAAATGAAAGCGCTATCCCCGTGATACCTGAATCCTGCACCTTCAGGTATCACGGGGATAGTTTCAGCTAAAGCCTAGGTCTCATATGACTCTAAAATGGGATTATACCAATTCTACTATATAAGTGATCTTTCAGCGGGAATTCAACATGCTGTAGGCAAGGTCGTTAATTGCTCCTG
>NZ_CANLZC010000084.1 GCF_947495455.1 uncultured Shewanella sp.
TACGTGTTTTCATTTCAATCTCCAGTTAAATCAATTATGTCTTAACTGGGTTAGTCGTATCAATTAAACCACGTCAGCTTTTATCGTACTAGCACAATTTCATAATAAGATTGTGTCTTATTTTGGTTTTTTATAAGATGTTAATCGTTTTAGATTCTAATAGTGTTATGGTGCTTTTTTATTTAATAGAGAAGCGCTCTCTCATATTTGTGGTATATATGGCGTGATTGAATGAGTGTTATTTAATATTGCTTCATGTTATTTTTAATGTTGATGGTATTAAAATATGCAGCCAATACGTATTTTACAGCTTGGATTAAACCAGTTCGATGGGGATGATTGATCGAGTATAAAAGTAGCGCATGATATAACCTGCATATATCATGCGCTACTTGTATTATGTATTTTGAAGGTTATCTGACTGGTCCGTTATTACCGTTATTACCGTTATTACCGTTATTACCGTTATTACCGTTATTACCGTCACCGCCTTCCATAGGAGGCAGACCATCGGTGTCACAGGTGGCAATGGAGTTATCCGCCAGTTCCCCTTTAAAATTTGGGCCAATGGTGAAAGGGAAGGCGACTGATAATGTACCATCATCATCTTTTGTTAACGTGAGGTGGTAGTGATAACCTTTACCATCGCCAGTATCATGGCCATTGTGTTCATCCAGTTGTGGGCCTGTTACTGTGTTGCCTGCATAGTAATAATCTTCATAGAAGTAACCTGAATCGGCTTCAAAAGTATTACCTGACAAGCTGGTGACAGTTTCACCAATAGCCGGACCTGCTTCCACTTGCTCGACACCTTGTGATATATCGTATTCGTCAACAAGAATACAGGTTCTTAAGCCTTCGGTGCCACAGCCCCCCTCACTGGTGTCGCTACCATAGTCCCTGACAACCCACCCACTGATAGCGAGAGTGTCGGCGCTTTCATAAGGGCCATAAACAGGGTAACCGTCAGCGGCATAACCGTATATTGGTGAATGGCCGCTGCCATCATCACCCACTAAATCGGCCAAACAAGAGGTATAGGCATGATGATGATAATCGCCATTGGCCGCATGACCACCACAAATATCCACGTCATATTGCTCTGCGATAGGGGCTAGGTTGTACCAAATGCCATCTCCTTCGGTTTGGCCGTCTCCCCAGTTATAAATACTGGTACCATTAACCATGAGGCCAACCATGCCAAGCCCAGTTGCGCAAGTGGTGTCGGTTTCAGTGGGATCATTAGGAAAATAGGCTTGTTTTTCTTGAATGGTCGGGCAACCTGGGCCAGGTGGCCAATAGCCAGCACCACCAGTGGTATCACAATTTTCATTGCTGCTGTTATAACCAATATCTTGACCAAATAAAATCAGTTCGCCGACTTCAGCTGTCGTGGCGCCATTAAAAAAATCGGAATCGGCTTTGGGCCTGCTATTGAGCTCGTCAATGATATCTTGCGTCATGGTGACGTCATATTTTGGGATCCCTGACGCTTCTACATAAGTGTAACTCACATCCTGATTATTCTCAGTGAGGGTGACGGTTTCAGCGCTTTGAACATCTTCATAAATACTGGTGCCATCACTTTGGTAGATATACGTTGAGGTGGTGTCATTATTGATGATCCAGTTCGATGAGCTGGTTGACTCATTACTAGTCTCAGTATTGGTATGATTGGTATTAGATTGTGACGTATTAGATTGATTGTTTTGTTGGTGCTCACGATTATTGTGCTTATTATGGGCATTGTTTATCGCATAACTGGTGATCGGTACCGATAATAACGCAATAATGGTGAGAGTTAATTTATTTTTTTTCATCTATTTCTCCAGTGTTTTTATCATTAGCTTCCTGAGGCTAAAGTAAAAAATAACTGGGATAAATGATTAAAATTTAACTTTACCCTTACATCATTAATATTATTTAATTTTACATAGTTATGCTAAATTTTGACAAAAGCTGACATTGGTCTTAATGGGGTAAGTCATTGTTAACCATCTGATATGTCTTCTTTTCCTTTTAAAGTGATATGACTTTAATCACTTGTATTGAAATTGTTTCTCTAATTGAAATAAGTCTTTATCATTTGTGTCATGTCGAGAGACTGATTATTCATTTGATAAATGTTAATCATAACCATGATAAATTAGTGAAATGAAAGTGCGTTGAGATAGACTGAAAAAATGGCATGTTTGCTATTTTAATTGGATGAATGCTGTAACGAATAACATTCTCCTTTTGAACATTGTTCTTTTTTATCTGGGATGGATTTATGACGACACGTATACAAGTGGGTGGACTGAGTGTTGCGACAGGGTTATGGCAATTAGTTGATGAAAGAATGTTGAGCGGAATAGGGATCCAATCCAATGAGTTTTGGGCTAAGTTTGAAAATATTGTTAATGAGCTGACGCCTATCAATAAGGCTTTGTTAGTTAAAAGGGAAGCCTTTCAATCTCAAATTGATGATTGGCATCGAGCGCATCAAGGTGAAGCGTTTGATCCTGTGCGTTATAAAAGGTTTTTACAGGATATCGGCTATTTATTGCCATTGGCTGATGATTTTTCTGTTGAGACGAATAATGTCGATAGTGAAATCACTGAGCAAGCAGGGCCTCAATTAGTGGTACCTGTAAAAAATGCGCGATTTGCGTTAAATGCGGCCAATGCTCGCTGGGGCAGTTTGTATGATGCGTTATACGGAACCGATGCCATTAGTGAGGATGGCGGCGCTGAAAAAGGGGCGGTGTTTAATCCTGTTAGAGGAGAAAAGGTGATTCAATTTGCCAAACAGCATTTAGATATTGTCGCACCTTTAGACAATAGCAGTCATGCTGATGCGGTTCGCTATTTCATCGAAGAGGGGCTATTGCAAGTTGCGTTGGAGAATGGTGGCATTACTGCCTTAGTTGAGCCCAGTAAATTTGTGGGCTACAGAGGAGAATGTCAACAACCGACATCTATTTTACTTAAAAATCATGGGCTACATGTCGATATTCAAATAGACAGCCAAAGTGATGTTGGGAAAATGGATAAAGCGGGAGTGAAAGATTTATTGGTTGAGGCGGCAGTCACAACCATTATGGATTGTGAAGATTCAGTTGCGGCGGTAGACAGTGAAGATAAAATTGAAGTGTATCGAAATTGGCTGGGACTGATGCAAGGGGTGTTGAGTGAAAAAATCAATAAAAATGGGCACGTTATTACACGCACTTTACGAGATGATCGTCATTATTTGACTCCCACAGGAGAGTCACTGACATTACCGGGACGCAGTTTATTGTTTGTGCGTAATGTTGGGCATTTGATGATGACAGATGCTGTACTGGACAAAAATAATGAGGCGATACCAGAAGGCATACTGGACGGTATGCTGACCGTGTTAGCTGCTATGCATGACTTGAAAGGCTTGAATAATGGTCGAGTGAACAGTCGAGCTGGCAGCGTTAATATTGTGAAACCTAAAATGCATGGCCCTGAAGAGGTTGCATTGACTTGCACTTTATTTACTCGAATTGAAGCGGCGTTAGGGTTAGCACAAAATACGATCAAACTTGGGATCATGGATGAAGAGCGCAGAACCACACTCAACTTGAAAGCCTGTATTCGAGAAGCAAAGGACAGAGTGGTATTCATTAATACTGGCTTTTTAGATCGCACTGGGGATGAAATTCATACTTCGATGCATGCTGGAGCTATGGTGCCAAAATCGCAAATGAAGCAAGCTTCCTGGCTTGAAGCTTATGAAAATTGGAATGTGGATATAGGTTTGGCGTGTGGTTTACAAGGGCATGGGCAAATAGGTAAAGGCATGTGGGCTATGCCCGATGAAATGGCCGCCATGTTGGCTGATAAAATTACTCACCCTGAAGCGGGAGCGAATACGGCTTGGGTACCTTCACCTACTGCGGCCGTTTTACACTCAACCCATTATCATTTGATTGATGTTAAGGCGTATCAAAATCGCATTAAACAAAATACTCGCGCCAATATTGATACCTTATTGACTTTGCCTTTAATGTCAGCTGATGAAGGCTTAACACCTGCACAAGTTCAACAAGAATTGAATAATAATGCACAAAGTATTTTAGGTTATGTGGTTCGTTGGGTTGATCAAGGCATTGGCTGCTCAAAAGTACCCGATATTAATCATGTGGGCTTGATGGAGGATAGGGCGACTTTACGGATTTCTTCACAGCTTATGGCTAATTGGCTATTGCATGGTATTTGTACTCAAGCACAAGTGATGTCTGCATTAAAGCGAATGGCCAAGGTGGTGGACAACCAAAACAGGGAGGATCCGCTTTATCAACCTATGTCCCCTGATTATACGGGATTGGCTTTTCAAGCGGCGTGCGATCTGATTTTTAAAGGACAAACTCAGCCATCGGGCTATACTGAGCCTTTATTGCATCAATATCGCATTAAGGCAAAGATTAATTAGTCAAGAACAAGCCCGCTTTATAGCGGGCTTTATGATATTTGGCTAAGCACAGCAAGAAGACGTTAACTTAAGGTGTTATTCATCTTGATAAGCTTTGCCATAATAACTGGCAATAAGAATATTCTTGAGTTCACTGATCAGCGGGTAACGAGGGTTTGCTCCTGTGCATTGATCGTCAAAGGCCTCTTCGGCCAACTCATCGAGTTTACTCATAAATAAGTCCTCATCGACACCAGCGGCTTGAATAGAAGGAGGGATCCCAATTTTGAATTTCAATTCCTCTACTTTATCAATTAGTAACTGTAACTTGTCTTGTGCATTATCACCCCCTAACTTAAGGTGATCGGTGATTTCACCATAACGGCAAAGTGCTTTTGGTCTGTCGTATTGGCTAAAAGCAGCTTGTTTGGTGGGAATATCTGTGGCATTGAAACGAATGACATTGGTGATGAGAAGGGCATTGGCTAGACCATGTGCAAGGTGAAATTCTGCGCCAATTTTATGGGCGAGTGAATGACATACGCCTAAAAAGGCATTTGCAAAGGCGATACCTGCAATGGTGGCAGCATTATGGACTTTCTCGCGCGCTATGGGGGCATTTTTACCATGTTCATAAGCATCGGGAAGGTATTCACACAATAGGCTGAGGGCTTGTAATGCCTGACCATCACTGTATTCATTGGCCATGACACTCACATAGGCCTCCAACGCATGAGTGACTGCATCGATACCGCCAAATGCGGTCAGTGTTTTTGGCATGTGCATCACTAAGTTAGGATCCACAATAGCCATATTAGGCGTGAGTTGATAATCCGCAATGGGGTATTTCATGCCCGTTTTTTCATCGGTGACCACAGCAAAAGGTGTCACTTCTGATCCCGTTCCTGATGTGGTGGGGATCGCAATCATCATGGCCTTTTCACCCATTTTGGGAAAGGTGTAGATACGTTTACGAATATCCATAAATCGACGGGCTAAATCGGCAAAATGCACATCAGGATGTTCATACATGACCCAGATTATCTTAGCGGCATCCATGGGCGAGCCCCCGCCCAGAGCGATAATGACATCAGGTTGGAAATTAAGTGCCAGTTTGGCGCCTTCTTCAACGGTTGCCATAGTGGGATCGGCTTCGACATTATAAAACACATCAGTGGCTAGCCCTTGTGCTTGTAATATATTGATGGTTTCGTCGCAGTAGCCATTATTAAACAGGTATTTATCAGTCACAATGAGGGCGCGTTTTTTATCACTTATTTCTTCAAGTGCAATGGGTAAACACCCTCTACGGAAATAAATAGAGGCAGGTAATTTGTGCCACAACATATTTTCAGCCCTCTTAGCGATCATTTTTTTATTAATGAGGTGACTTGGGCCCACATTTTCAGAAATAGAGTTTCCTCCCCAAGAACCACATCCTAATGTCAGTGAGGGTGCCAGTTTAAAATTATAAAGATCGCCAATCCCCCCTTGTGATGCGGGAGTGTTGATTAAAATACGTGCGGTTTTCATTTTAAAACCAAAGTCTTTTATCCGTTGCTCTTGTGTATCTTGATCGGTATAAAGCCCGGATGTATGGCCAATGCCCCCAAGTTTGACTAAGGCATCGGCTTTATTAACGGCATCGTTAAAGTCTGTTGCGCGATACATACCGAGTAATGGGGAGAGTTTCTCGTGTGCAAAGGCTTCCTCATTATTAATGTCAGTGACTTCGGCGATTAAAATTCGAGTTTGTGCAGGCACAGTTAATTCTGCCATGGCAGCAATATCGATGGCGCTTTGCCCAACAATATCCGCATTTAATCCACCATTTTGTAAAATAACGGTTTGCAGCGCATCATGCTCTGCTTGAGTGAGTATATAACCGCCATGTTCTGCAAAGCGTGTTTTGACAAGATCATAAACCTCATCAACCACCACAATGGCTTGCTCAGAAGCGCATACGACACCATTATCAAAGGTTTTTGACATAATGATGGAGCTGACGGCACGTTTTATATCGGCGGTTTCATCAATGACGATAGGGGTATTGCCCGCTCCAACACCAATGGCTGGTTTGCCCGATGAATAGGCCGCTTTCACCATGCCTGGGCCACCAGTTGCAAGAATAAGATTAAGATCTGGGTGTGTCATCAATTGATGTGAAAGAGGAACACTAGGCTCATCAATCCAACCAATAATGTCTTTTGGTGCGCCAGCTTCAATGGCGGCATCTAAGACTAATTTTGCCGCCATAATGGTGGCTTTTTTGGCTCGAGGATGAGGCGAAAAGATAATGCCATTACGGGTTTTAAGGCTAATTAAGGCTTTAAAAATGGCGGTTGAAGTGGGATTGGTTGTTGGAATAATGCCGCAGATCAAGCCCACGGGTTCAGCAAGCGTGATGGTACCAAAGGTGGGATCTTCTTCTAAAATACCACAGGTTTTGTCATCTTTGTATTTGTGATAAATGTACTCTGAAGCGAAGTGGTTTTTAATCACTTTATCTTCCATCACACCCATGTGTGTTTCTTCTACAGCCAGTTTAGCCAATGGGATCCTTGCATTCGCTGCGGCTAATGCTGCTGCTCTAAAGATAATGTCTACTTGTTCTTGACTGAACGTGGAAAAATGGGCTTGAGCCATTTTAACTCGATGAATTAATTGATTGAGTGTTTGCTCATTTGTGACAGTCATAACGTCTCCAATAAAAAATACAGCACACCTTGAAATACATTGACTTCGATGGAATTTTTCAGCTGTCTTATCAACTATAGATAAAATACCTTGATTTGACCGAAATAACTGTGAACAAAATCACATGCAAAAAGTAAGGTTAATTCGTTATGAGATGAATGAAGATAATTTGATCAAACATTGCAGTGGCAAAGAGATAAAGTGATGGGTTGAGAGTTAATGGCCTCAAGCTGTTTACTTGAACTAAATGCTAAGAAGTGTTTATTTATATGTAGGTATGTGTTAAATTTGTTAATATTTTATCGTTTATTTAACTTATATGGTTTCTTTGCAATGTTAATGATACATTTTGCATTTTTAGTTGTTGATTTAAATTTAAGTGATTGTTTAATAAAGTCATGAAAAGATATGCATTTTTAACTCATTGAATGGACCTTTATTTTAACAAATGTTTCATACATTTGTTTCATTTTTAATATGGAAATTTAAGTGTCTGATAAAACTAGACTTGATTGATTAAGTCTTTTGGGGGGAATAACCTTTATTTTTATATGGTTTGATTATTATTTAATTCAATGAGCTGTATCTAAAAGGAATAAGTTATTCGATAATTATTCACCTTGTTTGTTTTTTACTCTTCTTTGTTTACTCTTCTTTACTTAATTGTTGAGCACTTTTACATTGAAAATAATATTTATGGTGCATAACCTAATAAAAGCAAAGAGTTGAAAGTGTAAGGGAGGATTTCATTTAAATACAAATGCAAATAAAAACAATAATAAAAATATTGAGGGGATAATTATGATAAAGAAAAGTTTATTGTCGAGCGCGATTATTATGGGATTGGTGACAAGCATTCCAGCGCAAGCAGATATATTTTCGAATATTAGTGATTGGTTCGATGACAATATTGTTGATCCTATCGAAGAAAGTTTGAATGATATAGACAATACGATTAATGATATTGGCCAAGTCATTACACTGTTTGATGGTAGTCAAGGCTATGATTATGAACTTGATACTAGTGAGTGGGCGATAAAAGCATTACGCATGCAAAATAGGCTCGATCATTCACTGCCTTTGAGTGATGCGTTATTTATTGGTACTCATAATTCGTTTAATGCGAGTGATTACTCTAATGGAATATCTTATATTGATCCTAATCATAGATTATCACTAACGGATCAATTAAATGCAGGCATGGTGGCATTAGAACTTGATGTTCATTACGATTTTAATGTGAATACTGGCACAGATTTAATGTTATGCCATAAAAAAGAGCATGGCGAAATATCAGATGGAGTGTGCAGTATTTATGACAGAACATTCAAACAAGGGTTAACTGAAATCAATAATTGGTTAAATAAAAATAAAGAGGATGTCATTTTTATTTATATTGAAGATTTCATGGAAGGCGATGAATACGATAAGGCGATAGGATATTTAAATCAGACGATTGGTGATAAAGTGTATCGCCCACAAGGAGACGGCTGTCAGTCCATTCCCATGGATGTGTCTAAACAAGATATGCTTGACCAAGGTAAGCAAGTGATTTTATTTGGTCGTAAGCAAACCTGCAGTGCGCCATCTGATTGGCAATCTTGGGCCTTTGGTGGCAGTGGTTGGGATGTTGGAAAAGTGGAGGATGTGAGAAATGGAAAATGTAAAGTCCCAAGTGAAGGTAAGTGGCTGAGATATTTTGAAGATAGAACGGTAGCGGGGGCAGTTCTGGCTGGAAGAAAGGAAAGTGAGAACATTGCTGGAAGTGATATGCAAGCCCTTATGGCTTGTGATGTGAATTTTATTGGTTTGGATATGACAGGTTATGCGGGTACAGACAGAATAACAGGCGCGATTTGGAGTTGGAAAAAAGCTGAGCCGAATAATAAGAATAATCAAGACTGCGCACAATCATTAGCCGATGGTCATTTTGGGGACATTCAATGTCTTAAAAAACGCCGCTTTGCTTGTAAGAGCCATGATAATGATTGGTATATTACCGCAGATTCTGGTCGATGGAGTGAAGGTAAAGAAATGTGCCTTAATGAGACTAATGGAGAGTACGCCTTTTCAGTTCCAATGACCTACAGACAAAATTATTCCTTAATTCAAGCGAAAGCCGCAGCTGGAGTGGAGCAGGTATGGTTATCATATAATGACTTTTCAAATGAAGGTCAATGGGTGATTGATACCAAACTGAATACCGCTAATGCGGAAAATGTCGCAGGTTCCGGTGAAAGTTTAGTGCATTTGACTCGTTAATATTGCGAATGTGACACAGTTCATTATATCGAGTGCACCACTAACGATGGTCAAGTGAAAGGAAGAGGTTCTAAGCAAGGCTCTTGTCAGACGATTGTCAGTGATGCTTGTGTTGCTGGTTTTTATGGCGCAGCAGGCTCTGAAGTGGACAGTTTAGGCGCACTTTATATTGATAAATCACTGTGTGAAGAATAAATCCATAATATGACTTCTATTTGATTATTTATCAGTATTTGAATGACGTATTCTTGATATTGTTCAATCACTGTGTGAAGGATAAATCAATAATATGTCTTTCGCCTGATTATTTATTAATGTGGGAATAACGCATTCATATTTTAAGCGTGCATAACATGGTGATTATGCACTTTCTTTTTTAATGAAAACCCAGTGTGAAAGAGTAAGGAGGAAATAAAGATTAAACACATTATTTAAATAGAGAAATGTATAACAATAAAAAACTAATAATAAATGAATAAATATATTCAGGGGATAATTATGATAAAAAGAACCTTAGTATCTAGTGCGATCCTTATGGGGTTATTGACAAGTATTCCAGTACAAGCAGATATATTTGGTGATATTGGTGGATGGGTCGATGATAATATTATTGATCCCATTGAAGATGAGATAATTGAACCTATCGAAGAGGCGGTCGATGAAGTGCTTGACCCTGTTGATGATGTGGTTGAGCTTGTTGGGAACATAGGCAATGCGGGGATTCATGATTATAAACTCGATACCGATGCTTGGCGAATTAAAGCATTACGTTTGCAAAATAGACTCGATCATGCTTTACCTTTGAATGATGCTTTATTTATTGGCACTCATAACTCTTTTAATGCGACCGATTATTCTAATGGGACATCTTATATTGATCCTAATCATAGGTTGTCTTTATACGACCAACTTAATGCGGGTATGGTATCCCTTGAGTTAGATGTGCATTATGATTTCAATGTGCGCACTGGCATGGATTTGATGCTATGTCATAGAAAAGAGAAAGGAGAAATATCCGACGGCGCATGCAGTGTGTTTGACCGAACTTTTAAACAAGGCTTAACAGAAATTAATAATTGGTTGGCTGATAATCCAAATGATGTGATTTTTATTTATATTGAAGATTTCATGGAAGGAGGGGAGTATAACAAAGCCATTAGTTATTTAAATCAAACCATAGGTGATAAAGTGTATCGCCCGCAGGGAGAAGGTTGCCAGAACCTGCCTATGGATGTGTCTAAAAGTGCTATTTTGAATCAAGGTAAACAAGTGCTCCTATTTGGCCAAGGTCAAACCTGTCAAGCATCCAGTGAATGGCAGACTTGGGCCTTTGGTGGTACAGCTTGGGATGGAGGAAAAGCGAAAGATGCAAGACAAGGTGCGTGTAAGGTTCCTGCTGATGGGCGCTGGCTGAGGTATTTTGAAGACAGAACTATCGCTGCGTCTTTATTAGCTGGCCGTGATGATAGTGAAAATATCACAGCTGATGATATGCAAAGCTTATTGGCTTGTGGGGCGAATTTTATTGGCTTAGACATGTTGGGCTATGCAGACAGCGATAGGATAACAGGTGCCATTTGGAGTTGGAATAAAGGGGAGCCAAATGTTTATGGTGATGGGGAAGACTGCGCTGAGTCTCATTCCAATGGCAGATTTAATGATCTGTCTTGTGAAAGTATTCGAACTTTTGCCTGTAAAAATGATAATGATGAATGGTATGTGACAACTGGCACGGGTCAATGGAGTGAAGGCAAAGCAATATGTGCTGCTGAAACTGACGGAAAGTATACCTTTGCTACTCCTCAGACTTACATTCAAAATCAAGGTCTGATCCAGGCCAAACAAGCAGCAGGAGAAAGTCGAGTTTGGCTTGCCTATACGGATCAATACAGTGAAGGTAATTGGAAGATAAAGACGCAAGTTAAAGATCCTTTTGCAAACTTTGATTGGGATTGGTCTGATATTTGGTAAATAACACTTCACAGTAAAAGCGTATTAGATTTAGGTTAATACACATCAAATGTAAGCGGGAGCAGACTATGCTCCCGCTTTTATGTTGATATAGCGATATGTATCATTGATTAAGCGTTTTTTTTCAACTCCATGATATTATCTAAATGCGTGCTAAAGAGTTGCTGGTGTAATCTAGCGGCAAATTCGTCGGTCATACCGGCAATATAGTCAGATAAGACTCTGTGTGGATTAAGCCCATTATCAAGGCTATATTGCCATCGCTCTTGTGTGTTCAGTGGCAGTAATCGCATAGGATCAGACTCAAAGGCTTCAAAGAGCTCCATGACAATTTGCTGACCTTTATATTCTAACATTTGCACTTCAGGCTTTCTGATCACATATTTGAACACAAATTGCTTTAATATATTCAACGCGTAAGCAAATTCGGGTTCAAGTTTGGCATTAAACTTGAGCAAAGGTTCTTCAAATTCAGGATTTTCGTCCAAATAAATCGCAGTGACAAAGCCATTGACCAGTGTGCCTATGGCATCTTTTCTCAAATGATGCTGCGAAGAAAATAATTTATCACCAATTGCAGCAAATTCATTGGCCACCCAAAGATCTTGGCTTCTTGATAAGGGGATGGCAACATCATTGTGCCATTGATTCAAGCTGACGATCCCCATGACGATGGCATCTTCAAGATCGTGTACGGCATAGGCGGTATCATCGGCGAGCTCCATAATGGAGCAATCAAAGGATTTATATTTTGTTCTTTTGTGTTGATAGGCTTGCGTTAAGTGATCCTGCAAAAAAAGTTGCTTATCATTTTCGCAAAGCGGCTTGAGGACCCAATGTAAAATGTCAAGATCATCATCAAATATGCCTTTGACAGGCGGCCATTGACTGGGCTGAAGCTGTCGATGGTTTGATACTGGTATCGCTCCATTGGCTTGATATAGCGCTGAGTAGGGCGCGGGATATTTGAGTACGCCAAGTAAGGTTCGTCTGGATAAGTTCATGCCATAATCTTGGGTATAGGGTTCAAGACAAGTTAAAATACGAAAGGTTTGGCCATTTCCTTCAAATCCACCATGATCTCGCATCATATAATTGAGGGCGATTTCGCCCCCATGCCCATAGGGAGGATGGCCAATATCATGAGCCAAGCAAAGTGACTCAATTAAACTGGTAGAGTCCAGCAGCGAGTTCAGTTCTGGGTGTTTACGCTTAAGTTGAGCGCGAATGCCTGTGCCAATTTGTGAGACTTCTAAAGAATGGGTTAGGCGGGTACGGTAAAAGTCATTCATTCCCACACCTAAGACTTGGGTTTTTGCTTGCAGTCGTCTAAAGGCGGCAGAATGAAGAATGCGAGCGCGATCTCGCTGAAAAGGACTGCGATGATCGTTACGTCTTAATTTATCTTCGGTTAATCGTCTATCATGCCAAGGAGAGTAAGACATGGGCGCTCCTTATAAAAGTCGGTTTATTTCATCAAAATCGAGAGTGAAGCTGGGAATAAAATGTTCAATGAAATAGTGAACCTCGGGTGAATGTGTGTTGGCTAGCGTATTTTCCAATCGTCTTTTTGCACTGTCAAATTCTGTGTTACCCGCTCTTTGTTCTTCCAAGCATTTAAGGTAAGCACATAATCTGTCAGCCGCTTTAATCAAAGGTCGGTAGGCTTCATCTTGATATTCAGAGCAAAGCAGTGCTTGATAATCCGCCTTAAATTCCTCGGGCACCATGTCTAACAGTCGGTGCTCGGCTATGGCCTCTATTTTTTTATATTCCGTTTCAATATCTTTATTAAAATATTTCACAGGTGTCGGCAAATCCCCTGTGATCACTTCGCTAGCATCATGAAATAAGGCCAATGTGGCCGCATGTTCCGGATTAAAATTGCCATCAAATTTTTTGTTGCTAATGAGTGCAAGTACGTGAGCCACCATGGCCACTTGTAAAGAGTGTTCCTGTACATTTTCAGTGCGCACATTGTACATCAAAGGCCAGCGCTGAATTAATTTCATGCGTGCAAGGTGAGCAAAAAGGTGACTCATTATATCCCTCTATTAGCGATTTAAGGATACCTAATACACTAGCACATCTTAGTGAAAAAAAGTCAAGGCAAGTCATGAAAAAAGCGATGAAGATCATCGCTTTTATGGCGCTTTTGATAGAAAGGAGGATTACTGGCGATATTCGCTCATAAAGTCGCCAAAATCAGTGAGGGCTTTTTCGAGCTCTTCTTTATAAGGTAAAAATACCACCCGTAAATGATTGGGCTCAGGCCAATTAAAGGCAGTCCCTTGTGCGAGTAATATTTTTTTCTCTTTTAATAAATCAAGCACCAAACGCTCATCGTCACGAATATTGAATTTTTTATTATCAAATTTGGGGAAAGCATACAAGGCCCCTTTAGGTTTAGTGACACTAACGCCGGGAATTTGATTTAATAATTCATAACAGGTGTCCCGCTGAATGCACAGGCGTCCACCCGGCTGAACTAACTCTTTAATGCTTTGATACCCTCCCAGAGCGGTTTGAATGGCATGTTGGTTGGGCACATTTGAGCAGAGTCGCATCGATGCCAGCATGTCTAAGCCTTCTTTATAACTCTTTGCCGCCTTGAGATTACCAGTGAGCATCATCCATCCGACTCGAAAGCCGGCAGCGCGATAGCTTTTAGATAAGCCGTTAAAAGTGACAGTTAAAATATCATCGGATAAACTGGCAGCAGGAATATGCACGGCGCCATCAAATAAAATTTTATCGTAAATTTCATCGGCAAATAAAATAAGATCATGCTGACGACACAGTTCGACAATTTCAAGTAGCACGGCTTTAGAGTAAACGGCGCCTGTGGGATTATTAGGGTTAATTAATACTAATCCACGGGTTCTTGGTGTGATTTTTTTCTTGATATCTTCAACATCTGGAAACCAGTCAGAACTTTCATCACAGCGATAATGCGCGGCGTTACCACCAGAAAGGTGGACTGCAGCTGTCCATAATGGGTAATCAGGAGAAGGGACCAGTATTTCATCCCCATTATTTAATAAGCCCTGCATGGCCATTACGATCAGCTCAGAGACACCATTGCCGATGTAAATATCATCAATATCAACGCCTAAAATGCCTTGAGACTGATAATGCTGCATAATGGCTTTGCGGGCAGAGAATAAGCCTTTCGATTCACTGTATCCTTGCGCACTAGGTAAATTGGCAATGACATCTCGAACGATTTCTTCTGGGGCTTCAAAACCAAAAGGCGCGGGATTGCCAATATTGAGCTTTAGAATTCGATGGCCTTCATCTTCAAGTCGCTTTGCTTCTTTATGTACGGGTCCACGAAGGTCGTAGCAGACGGCATCGAGTTTGTTGGATTTTATGATTGGGCGCATTTACACCTCGAAAATGCAAAAAAAAGTTGTCTTTATGAGAAAGCAAAACAATAACGAATAATGCTTGGCTTTTAAAGTCTTTTATTCATGTTAAGTTGTAAATAAATGGAATTTAATGCTGAAAAAAAGTTTTTTAATAATTTATTTGGGTTTAAATTCTATTTTTATGTACTTTTTTGATTTTTTTTGCTGGTATTTGTTCATAAGAAAGCAGTTAGCGGTGTTTTTATTAAAAAGGAATGATTGTTTGAAAAAGTCCAAGAAAATACGCAGCGCTTAGGCGTTGATCTAATGAGATTAGCCCATCATTGGACTAAAGTCGTGATCTTAGGCCTTGAGTTAAGGTGATTAAATGACAGTTAAATAAATGCAGAGGAAATGATTGGTCGCACCAGCAAGGACAAAAAGATGCCAAATGGCATGATTAAAAGGTATGGCTTTTATGACATAAAAAACGACCCCTAAAGTATAACATAATCCGCCAGCAACAAGCAGATTGAAACCAAGAGGAGATAATCCTGCAATGAGCTCGCTCATCATCGTCACGCAAAGCCAACCCATGCCTAGATACAAAGAGAGACTCAAGGCTTTAAAGCGACCCGTGAAAAATGCCTTAAAAAAGATCCCCCCCAGTGCAAATAGCCAAATAGTGAGTAAAACAAGATCGGCTTTTTCTCCCTTTAGGCTAATGAGCATAAGTGGAGTGTAAGTTCCTGCAATGAGAGTATAAATAGCGCAATGATCGGCAATTTTAAATCGACGCTTCCAATAGTGAGTTTTGGCATTGTGGTATAAAGTGGAGCACAGAAACAATAAGATGATACTTAAACAATATAATATGACACCACTTAATTGTAATAGGCTAAGGACGTAATAACCTTTGTTGATGCTTAAAAATAGTGCCGTTATTCCGCCGAATACGCCGAGGCCGTGGCTGAGAGTATTGGCTCTTTCTTCATTGATACTGTATTCACCTATGCTGGCTTTGTTGTCATTGAGCGGGACTGATTGTTCAGAGGTTGGTGCTGTTTTTTGGGCTAACGGCTTTATAGGCATATTATTTTTCTTATTTGACTTGTCATTTTTCAGTGTAGCAGTATTTCATCTCTTTGAATTTTTATATTGAACTTTTTATATTGAACTTAAGCCATTTCCTGTCTTCTAATTGTTGGATTAAAAATAACATTTAGTTAAAAAATGGCACAGGAAATCTGGTTAAATGTATCAGAATGAAAGGGATAAACAAAAGACAAGAGGAAAAATCACTGCGCAAAAAGAGGCGTGTGACTTTGCCCTGATCAATAATAATCTATCTGTTTTTTCACCCATACAGATTGATGTCGCGAATAACATCAATCTCATAGAGTCTTTGCAAACACCTTTTGAAAAACCTTTTGAAAAAAGATGGCCCCATAAGAAAGAAAATGATGGGCTTAATGTGATTGTTTTGCTCGTGGGCTTGCTTCATGTTTTGTTGTTTTTTTGCATCGATAGGTTATGGCAACAAAATGTCGATAATAGACGGCCTAAGAGCATAGCGGCTATGAAAAGTTATTTGTATGTGTCACCCGAGCCCAAGAGTAATACGCCTTTATCTCTTGGTGTCAAAATGATCCCGCCGCAAATGGACGAGCCAAAATCAATGGCTCACAGGAAGATGACTTCTGAGTCCCGCAAAGTGAAATCGGCTTTAAAGGCAGAAAGTCAGCCAGTCACTCAGCAACAAGACGTTGTATTAGACCTTAAGAAAAGGGTTGAAAAGTCTTTGCCTGAAAAAACTCAGCCTGAAAAAGCTTCATCTGAAAAAAGCCTACTTGTCTCTCAAGCGGGGCTCAATAAGCAAGTCAATCTAAAATCGACAGTCGAAACACCAATGAAAGAAGCGACCCATTTAAATGAGTCAAATGCGAGTTTTAGATTTGATGAAACCGATCCATTCACGTTGCTTAATTCAGATATTAATACATCAAATAGTAACCAAATAAACAATGGCTCATTTGATGGCTTACTCGACGAGGAGACTCTGTCTTATTTAAAGCAAGAACACGCGAGTAAAGTGAGCAAGTTTGCCAAAGAACAAGCTTTATCTACGGCGGAGACGGCGACCTTGAGTGATATGACACCACAGCCCAATGCGCTGAGCTTACCTCAAGTGGCTCCCTCAGTAACAGACTTGCCCCAAGTCCATGGTCAGTTAATGGATCCCAGTCGTATTGTTCAAAAGGGGGATTTTTGCTATCCCATGATTAAAACACCGACACAAATCAATCCCCATGCCGAGATAGTGTCGACCATTGGCTATCGTTGCAGTCCTGATGAGGATAAACAAAACGTTCAAAATTTAATTAATCAAAGATAAAACAACGAGGTGTTGTCATTCATTGACATGAATTATTTTGATTGAATAATGAATTTAATATCATTAATACTAATTAGTTATTTATTATCAGTTAATTATAGCTCAAAAAAATCGATTTGTTATCTGTTGACGTGATAAAATAAAACCTTGTGAAGCCTAATGGTTTAGGCCTATACTGCCTGCATCTTGTCGGAGTGCCTTTATGGCTGAGACCGTTTATTCGGGATCCGTTGAACCTGATCAGGCTGAAACCTGCGAAGGAAACAAGCTGTATAATTGTTTTTCTTCCTAAGCCTTACTATTACGCTATGTAAGATGTAAGCTTTGCGCTATGTTGTTAGGCGTGTGATTAAACACGTTTTTATTGAGCCACTAAGGCCATAGACTGTAAATTAGGTAGCAATTATTTTGGTATGAGCGTCTTTTCTATCTTGCTTATGCCCGCTGATCAACTCTCACCCTCCTGACAAGCAACTTCATTTCTACTTTAAAGTGAGATTGCTAATGTCAAATCGTCGTGAAACCCGTGCCAATGCACAAGCCTTTATTGATTCTCTTAAGCCATTACAACACCCCAATTCTGAAAAGATTTATTTAACCGGCAGTCGTGAAGACTTGCGTGTCGGCATGCGCCAAATCCATCAAACTGATACTTTAGTTAGTGGTACTCAAGAGGCGCCCGTGTTTGAGTCAAATCCGCCTATTAGAGTCTATGACTGTGCCGGAGCCTATTCCGATCCCGATGCAAACATTAATGTGCGTGCGGGTTTAAATAAATTTCGTGAAACCTGGATCGATGAACGTAATGATACCGAGCAGCTCGATGCTGTCAGTTCCGGTTTTACTCAACAGCGCCTCGCCGATGAGGGGTTAGATCATCTCAGATTTGAAACCTTATTGCCGCCACGTAAGGCCAAAGCGGGCAAATGTGTCACACAATTGCATTATGCTCGTCAAGGTATTATTACCCCTGAAATGGAATATATTGCACTGCGTGAAAACATGGCGCGAGCAGAAGTGACGGATCCTATTCTTACTCAAAAAGATAAAGGCGAAAGCTTTGGCGCTGTCATTGGCGAGCTTATCACTCCTGAATTTGTGCGCACCGAAGTGGCGCGTGGCCGCGCGATTATTCCTCTTAATATTAATCATCCCGAAGCTGAGCCTATGATCATTGGGCGTAACTTTTTAGTGAAAGTGAACGCCAATATTGGTAACTCGGCGGTGACCTCCTCTATTGAAGAGGAAGTCGAAAAACTCGTGTGGTCAACTCGCTGGGGCGCCGATACTGTGATGGACTTATCAACGGGACGATATATTCACGAAACCCGTGAGTGGATCATACGTAATTCCCCTGTGCCTATTGGTACTGTGCCTATCTATCAAGCCCTTGAAAAAGTGAACGGCGTGGCGGAAGACCTAACCTGGGAAGTGTTTAGAGACACGCTTATTGAGCAAGCCGAGCAAGGTGTGGATTATTTCACCATTCATGCGGGAGTGTTATTGCGCTATGTGCCTATGACCGCCAAGCGTTTAACGGGTATGGTGTCACGGGGTGGCTCGATTATGGCCAAGTGGTGCTTATCACACCATAAAGAAAGCTTTCTTTACGAGCATTTTAGAGAGATCTGTGAGCTGTGCGCCGCTTATGATGTGTCATTATCTCTTGGTGATGGTATGCGTCCTGGTTGCATAGCAGATGCTAATGATGAAGCCCAATTTGCCGAGCTAGAAACTTTAGGCGAGCTAGTGAAAATTGCCTGGGAATACGATGTGCAAACGATCATCGAAGGCCCAGGCCACATTCCCATGAACCTCATCAAAGAGAACATGGATAAGCAGCTTGAGCATTGCGATGAGGCGCCGTTTTATACCTTAGGCCCACAAACCACAGATATTGCACCGGGATACGATCATTTTACCTCAGGTATTGGAGCGGCCATGATAGGTTGGTACGGCTGCGCTATGCTGTGTTATGTCACGCCTAAAGAGCATTTAGGTTTGCCCAATAAAGAAGATGTCAAACAAGGTTTGATTGCCTATAAAATTGCGGCTCATGCAGCGGATGTGGCCAAAGGTCATCCGGGGGCGCAGGTGCGAGACAATGCCTTATCGAAAGCGCGTTTTGAATTTCGCTGGGAAGATCAATATAACTTAGGACTTGATCCGGATACGGCCAGAGCCTATCACGATGAATCTTTACCCCAAGAGTCGGCTAAAGTGGCGCACTTTTGCTCTATGTGTGGACCTAAATTTTGCTCAATGAAAATAACTCAAGATGTGCGTGATTATGCGGCAAGCCTTGAAGCTAATGCCAGTGGCGCCAGCACAGAGCAGCTTGTTCAAACCGTTTCCATTGGAAGCCATAGTGATTTTAAAACCAAAATGAGTCCCCAAGAAGTGGCGGAGCAGGGGATGGCACAAATGTCAAAAGCTTTTAAAGAGCAAGGGGCCGAGCTCTATCATGAGGCTGGAAAGGCCGTCTTTGCTGATGAGCATTTAAATAATGAGCACTCTAATAATGAGCGCCTAGAAAAAGGTATGGATGCAAAACAGGCTGAAAAATCCTCTGATGATAAAGCCCAAGCGCTTGCTATTGATGAGGTATAACCATGGCCAAGGCAGATTTATTCGAGCCTAAATCATCTATGGTGGATACATTTGAGCCTAAACCTATCGTCTGGACCATAGCAGGTTCAGACAGTGGCGGCGGTGCAGGCATTCAGGCCGATTTAGCTACCATGAAAGATTTAGGCTGTCATGCTTGCTCTGTCATCAGTACTGTGACGGCGCAAAGTTCAGTGGCAGTGAATTTAGTCGAAGGGGTATCTGAGGCCATGTTGCTTGCGCAGCTCAATACCTTACTCACTGACATGCCGCCTAAGGCGATAAAAATTGGTTTACTCAGCAGTCAGGCTCAGCTCAAGCTGGTGGCTAATTGGTTGAAAGAGACGTTGGCTGCGTATCAAAGTGATATGCAGTGCCAAGTGCCCGTGATCCTCGATCCTGTGATGTTAGCCAGTTGTGGTGATGCACTGAATGAACAAAATGCATTAAATTTTGAGTGCTTTAAAGGCTTATTAACTTTACTGACGCCCAATGCCATAGAGTTAGGTTTATTAGTGGATAACCCTTTACCTAATGCCAGTGCCTGTTTACAAGCGGCAAAACAATTGGCGTTAAAGTTTGATTGCGCCGTGTTAGCCAAAGGCGGGGATGCTGGTGGCACATGGGATCCTGTATGGGCCCATGATGTGTTTGTGTGTGGCGCTGTGCCTGAGGTATCTCGTGATCATCAAAATGGCGGTTTTTTATTAACCAATGAAAGAGTGAATACTCACAATAACCATGGCACAGGTTGTACTCTGTCAGCGGCGATTGCGGCGGTGATGGCTTCAGGGTTTGTGCTTCACGATGCTATTGTGGTGGCCAAGGCCTATGTGAGTGCGGGTTTAAAAGCTAGCTATCAGCCAGGTAGCGGTGCAGGCGTGTTGGCAAGATTGGGCTGGCCGAACACCTTGAGCGACTTTCCCAGTATTGTCATGTTAGGGGATAACGAATTGTCAGAAGCTGATGAAACACAGTCCCATGATGCACACCAATATATGGCGAAAGCACTGTTTGACTCTCGTTACCAAGGCTTAGACGCTTGTTATCGTTATCAAGGTCGTTACCAAGGTCGTTATCAAGGGAAAGCTAGCCAATGGGATTTAAAGCTTGTGTCGTTACGTCAATTAGACAAGCCATTTACGCCCATTAATGGCCCACTTGGGTTATACCCTGTGGTGAATGATGTGGATATGTTGGCGAGTTTGTTAGCGGCAGGCACACAAACTATTCAGCTGAGGGTGAAGGACTCAGATGATCCTTGTTTGAAGGAAAAAAGTTCGAAGGAAAAAAGTTTAAAGGACAAAAGTCTAGAAGAGAAAATCATTCGAGCTGTAGCCTTAGGTCAGCAATATGGAGCGCGGGTATTCATTAACGATCACTGGCAATTAGCAATCAAGCATGGTGCTTATGGCGTGCATTTAGGCCAAGAAGATCTGACGGTTGCCGATCTTCGCGCATTGAGCGCCGCCAATGTGGCGCTGGGTGTTTCCAGTCACAGCTATTTTGAATTGTTATTGGCCAGTCAATTGTCTCCTTCGTATTTAGCGCTGGGGCATATTTTCCCTACTACAACCAAAGTCATGCCGTCATCGCCACAAGGGCTGAATAAGCTCAGTCGTTATGTTTCTTTAATAAAAGGACATTATCCGCTGGTTGCCATCGGAGGCATTGATGAGTCTCGGCTTGAGCAAGTGAAAGCCACAGGGGTGGATGATATTGCAGTGGTACGAGCGGTCACGCAGGCGGCATCGCCAGCGGATGCGTTTAGCGACTTATCACTAAAATGGAGTCATTCAGATGGAGCCATCCATGAACCCATATAGCAGTAAATATAGCAGTAAAGCAAATGAACTGTCCTCAAAAACCTTTATGCGTTATTCCCGTCAGGTGTTGCTGCCTGAAGTGGGTGAAGCGGGGCAATGTCAGCTGCAAAGGCATCATGTTATCATTGTGGGCATTGGCGGCCTTGGGCATTTGGCGGCGCAATACCTGGCGGCAGCAGGTGTAGGGTGGTTAACCCTTATCGATGGCGATCAGGTGGAACTGTCTAATTTACCTCGTCAATTACTCTTTAGTGATGCGGATCTAGGGCAGTTTAAAGCTCGCTGTGCTCAAGATAAATTGCAACGGGCTTATGTGGATTGCGACATTCGAGCCATTGGATCTTATTTGGATGAGGAAACGATTGCGCTTGCATCCATTTGCTCTGAGTTAGCCAATGCTGACTTGGTACTTGATTGCACAGATAATTTTGCCACTCGCCATCTTGTTAATCGTGTGTGTGTGCAATTTAAGACGCCGTTGATTTCTGCGTCTGCGGCAAACTTTCAAGGACAACTCCTACAAGTGGATTTAACCCGAGCTCCAAGTGCAGGTTGCTATCATTGTTTATTTCCCAGTGACATGCAAGTCAGTGAAACCTGTAGCACTGTGGGGGTGTTAGGTCCTATGGTGGGCGTGATGGCTTCTATGCAATGTTTGTTGGCGCTGAATACCTTGTTGGGCATTCATCAAACGGATCCCAGCCCTGAGCGAATGAATAGCCCTGAGCCCTCTCTTAAACCAAAGAGTAGCCTTGAGCTGATGAACAGCCCTGAGCATTCCCTTGAATTAAGTCATAGCCCTGAGCCCTCTCTTGGATCTGAGAGCAGCTTGAAGCAATTATGGCGCCTCAATGGTAAAACGCTGCAGTGGCAGGGGGTTAAACGGCAAAGGGATCCTCAGTGCTCAGTGTGCGCTGCGCAGACCAATCTTGATGCCAATTCTGTTAATGGCGGAACTCTTGATAGCGGAGCACTTAATGATAGAGCTAGTGATGCCAGTATTCATAACGATTTAAGGAGCGCCTGATGAATGAGGATCACCTTGTTGAAGAGGACACAGTATTAGACTCAAACCAAGCTGGAGCGAACCCAGCTGTATCAAATACAGTTGAACAGGCTGTTTTCTTTAATGATAAAGCTGTGAATGTGGCGCCAGATGTGACCTTACTGCAATTACTGCAACGTTTTAATATTGAGCCTAATAGTGTCGCCGTGGTGGTGAACCAAGGGGTTGTGCCTCGAAGCCTTTGGCAAACTCAAGTTTGTCAGCATCAAGATAAAATCGATGTGTTTACCGTTGTGGCAGGAGGATAAAATGCTAAAAGTTGCCGATGTAATGATGTTTCATTCACGTTTCTTCACTGGCATGGACAAGTTTTACGCCTGCGATGACATCTCAAAGCGCTTGGGCTAGGAGGATAGAATGTTAAAAATTGCCGATGTTGAATTTCATTCACATTTATTAACGGGAACAGGCAAGTTTCGCTCCAGCCGAGACATGTTAGCCTCGTTAAATGCCTCAGGTTCAGAGCTAGTGACTATGGCCATGAAACGTCTCGATCTTGTGGAAGGCTCTGAGGATATATTAGCCCCCCTAAAACAAAGTGGGGTCAAGTTATTGCCTAATACCGCCGGAGCGCGCAACGCCAAAGAGGCGGTGTTTGCCGCCGAGTTAGCCAAAGAAGTATTGGGCACACATTGGGTGAAGCTTGAAATTCATCCCGATCCTAAATACTTGATGCCCGATCCAGTTGAGACTCTAGAAGCGGCGCGAATATTATGTGATAAAGGCTTCGTGGTATTGCCTTATATTCATGCCGATCCTGTATTGTGTCGTCGTTTAGAAGAAGTGGGCTGCGCTGCCGTCATGCCGCTGGGCAGTCCTATTGGCTCAAATCAGGGGTTAATGACTGCCGATTTTCTACGCATTATTATTGAGCAATCGAGTGTCCCTGTGATTGTCGATGCGGGCATTGGCGCGCCGTCACAAGCTTGTCAAGCCATGGAGATGGGGGCGGATGCGGTATTGGTCAATACGGCCATTGCCAGCAGTCCCCAACCTGAAGTGATGGCCCGCTGTTTTGCCAGTGCAGTGAGAGCGGGTCGAGAAGCTTATATTGCTGGACTCGGCGCGGTCTCGGCTCATGCAGTGAACACCAGTCCACTCACTGGCTTTTTAACGCAAGGCTAGATAAGTGAGAATGCGACACTTTTTTAAATGACGACAGTGTTAAATAAATAGTGTCAAATAAATAGTGTCAAATAAATAGAGTTTAATGCATTGTTTGAGTTATTTTTTTGTTTGCTAATCAAAATAAACAATAGGTTAACTGATGAGTTTTATTGATGTCTTTAAGGATATTCCTCAGGCTGAATTAAAATTGGCCTTGTATTCCACCACGGCCGAGGACGTCGAGAGAGCCTTATTACAACCTCGTGGCAAGCTTGAGAGTTTACTGGCCCTTTTGTCACCGGCCGCTGAGCCTTATATTGAGCAAATGGCTGCGCAATCGGTGGCGCTGACTCGCCAGCGTTTTGGGGCGAATATTGGCATGTTTTTGCCGTTATATTTGTCCAACTTATGCGCTAACGAATGCGATTATTGTGGTTTTAGCATGAGCAATAAGCTTAAGCGTAAAATATTAAGCGCCACAGAATTAGACAATGAGATAAAGCTGATTAAAGCCATGCAGTATGACTCGATCCTTTTGGTGTCAGGTGAGCATGAAACTAAAGTTGGCATTGACTATTTCAGTCAAGTCTTACCCCAAGTAAAACAGCACTTCAATCATGTGGCGTTAGAGGTGCAGCCCATGTCTGTTGAGGATTACCGCACCTTAGTTGAGCAAGGCTTAGATGCTGTTATGGTGTATCAAGAAACTTATCAGAGACAAACCTATGCGGCCCATCATACTCGTGGTAAAAAGCAAGACTTTGCTTTTAGGCTTGAGACGCCAGATAGAGTGGCACAGGCGGGCGTGGATAAAATTGGTTTAGGGGTGTTACTGGGCTTAGATGACTGGCGTCTTGATGCCTTATTGATGGGGCATCACTTGTCTTATTTAGAGCAAACTTATTGGCGCAGTCGTTATAGCATTTCCTTGCCGAGGCTGCGTCCTTGTACGGGAGGCGTTGAGCCCAAAGTGGCGCTCACGGATTTGGGCTTAGTGCAAATGATCTGCGCCTTTCGCTTGTTTAATCATGAATTAGAAATCAGTTTATCGACGCGAGAATCGCCAAGTTTGCGTGATAATCTGTTTCCACTGGGTGTGACGCATGCCAGTGCGGCCAGCTCCACTCAACCGGGCGGCTACAGTAATCCCAATACTGAGCTGGATCAGTTTGAGATCAGCGATGAGCGCAGCAGTCAGCAAGTGGCGCATGCCATGATGAATAAAGGCTTAAATCCAGTATGGAAAGATTGGGAAAGGGGGTGGGGATAGTTCACTGTTAGTGAACTATTGATTATGAATTAAGCTTCGCTTAATGAAAGAACGTGGATGTCCGTCCACACTGAGGTTAGTCACTAACGTTATTGGTATAAGTTATCTGATTTGAGTTGTTTATTGTAATTTAAGTCGATTGCCTGCCGCAGGCTCTTGTGCAGATACCTCTGTGACACGCTGCAAGTACGTCCTAGTAAGCTCGGCGATGGCATCCCTGCCATCAACGGTCACAGTTGCATCTACACTGAGTTTAAAAACAAAGAGGAAAAGCTAAAGAGGTCGGCTTCTTCGATTTGAAGGTAACATTATTTATTTTACTTCAATGGGCTGGAATGGGGGAGGTTTTAGCTTTTAGCTTATTGTTTTGAATTGCTTGCCGCAGGCTTTCTATATATTAAGCTTCGCTTAATGGTAAGTCGTGAGTTCCCACTCACACTGGGGTAAAGAGGACTGCTCGTTCTTATCCTCTTTACAATCTCCATAACGCCCAGCGGAGCAATGCACTTCTATATTCGATTCACAAAAATAGCTACCGCCTTATATTCACTGTCCCTAGTTCAACTAAGGCTATTTTCGACGTCCTGTCTTAATCACGCCATTTTTTATCGAATCTTAGAAGTTGCTCCAATGGGGATCTAACGTCAAAAGCAAAGAGAATAAAGAAGTGGCTTTTTTCGAATACGCGATTAATCTTTAATTTTTGATCTTATTGATTTGAATTGCTGTCTGCGGAAGGATTAAGCGTTGCTTAATCAGATTTATCAATGTTGCTTTTTTGGTATTATCTGAGCTGGTTTTTAGATAGGGACATGCTTGTAAATATCTGATCTCCAAGGATGGAGGAAATGCCAAAATATGTCGAGAATATATTTGGCCTGATAGGCTCAACGAAATCAAACATCATCCCTGTTTAAGAGCCAGTTCGGCATCCATGCCTCTCGCTCAAAACGATTATTGTTGTAATCTTCGCCCTGCCTTCGATGGTTATTTTTGCATTTACACTGAGTTTTACAAGCAAAAGCAGTCGGCTCCTTCGATTTGAAGGTAATATTGTTTATTTTTCTTCAATGGGTTGGAGTGGGGGAGGTTTTAGCTTATTGTTTATTGTTTTAAATAACAATGTCCCTGTTTAAATGCCAGTTCGACGTCGATATAAACGGATTTATGAATGCCGTGCCTGTTATTGGGTAAAGAATAGGGATGCTAAGGAACGGCCAAGTCTCTTATATGGACTCCCGTGAGTAATCAACCTTTTTGTTCAGTAAAATGAGTAAATGCGAACTTATATACGGGTTCT
>NZ_CANLZC010000085.1 GCF_947495455.1 uncultured Shewanella sp.
AGCGTTGGCTGGCGTCAAGGCGATGAACAAAGTTATTGGGCTAGGTATGCCTGTTCGACAGGCAACGAAATAAAACTCGGAAAACCTTGCTATAGCTGTATCTCAAGCAGCTATTTGATCAACAAGGCTAAGGTATACAGGTACCCCACAGGAATATGGATCCAGTGCCAAGTATCTTTGCCACCAGCCTCAATTAACAACACCTTATGAAGCGGATCTTCAGATAAACGTTTCGCCAATAAACAGCCAGCACTGCCGCCACCGATAATAATGCTATCAAAATCATCCATGAGCTATCCTTGAATACAAGTTAACGCTTTTCAATACCCAATTTTTTTAAATTATTGGCAATATCTTCCGCCGCCGTATTGGCATGAATATCATCATCAATTTTTAAAATAGTGCCGTCTTTGCCAATATAAAAGGTTTCACGGCTGGCAACGCCTAAAAAGTTAAGCACATCATAAGCTTTCGCTGTTGCCTTAGTGGGATCGCTTAACATGGGGAAATCCACACTCTCTTTTTTAGCAAAGTCTTGATTATCTTCTAAGGGATCCACACTGGCCATCATATACACAGCATTATAAGCACGAATTAGCGCACCATTTTGCACTAAAGAGCGGCATTCTTGGGTACAGACTCTAGTATTAGCCATGGGATACCAAGCCAACACCACAGTTTGCTTACCTAAATAATCACTCAACTGATAAAACTTCCCATTCGTCGCTTGCAGCTTAAAATTAGGCGCCTTATCACCGACTTTTAATGATGCTGCACTCACAAAAAAGCTCATTGATACCAGCCAAAATACTAAACTCCATTTAATCAAAGCATGCATACCTTGCTGACCCATTTTACTTTCCTTATAGTTAAATAATAAATTTAATAAAAAAATAATATATCGTCTTTATACTACCACCAAGCATACAAATAGTACGCAACTCATTAATGTAAGGTTACATTAAATGCATTACTAATCAATAATAAAACAATTAAACGCTACATTTAAAAAGGCAAAATTTTACGGTTACACTTGAATCACTTTGTATCAGATTATTTTCACACAGACAGATATACTGTAAATTCCTCGAAAATGTCACTTTTTATAATTTTTATACATGAATTCACTATACATATTCACTGTTAAATTACAAAATTTATGTGTGTTAGCACGAAAAGCACACTTTGATTATGACAAAGCCAGCGTGTTTGCCGCATCAGAATCATTGATAACAAAATTATTAGCTCAACAAAACATACCAGCTAAAGCTATCGAGAACCTCTATCTCATTCGTTATCATATTAATGCCTCATTAGGTTACGACTGTCTCAATAACTTAAGTATGATAGAGCACCTTAATGAAGCAGATAAACTCACCGAAGAATTGACCAGTATCATTGAAAAAATTACTGAATTTGATAAGGATAATATTATCTCTAAACTTAAAAATAAGATTCAGGATAAATTTACAATCAATTCATTACTCAATAAACTGCCTTGAATGAGCTCAGAAGAAAAAATATTGATAATGATGCTCTTAATGTGATTTTATTGCATAGATAAAATCTATAATCCCCTCTAATAGAGCATCATCAAGCCTGATCTTAAATAGCGAAAATACTATACTCAATAAACTCCACCATGGCTCACCTCCTATTTACTCTAAGCCCTCATAGGCCAAATCGTAAGCCTTGGCTAAATCGAGTGTCTTAGGTTGTAACACTTTATGTGCTTTTTCCCGCTTATCTGTAGCTCTGAGTGTAGCAGGATGAACAAATGCCAACTCACACTGCACTATCGCTAATAAAATCCCTTCTATCAGAAAGGTTCCAGCCCCGCCAGCTCCTTGTCCTGTGGTTGCACGGCGATTAATGACCACTTTTTGAACATTACAATCTTGACAATAAGCGGTAAAATCCGCCACGAATTGCGCAACATCCTTTTGAGTGGGATGTTTAGGCAAGCTCAGTTTATTGACTTTAGTCCCGCTTAATGTATGCCTCTGTCGAGTGCCGAACAAAGTCACCATTCTTATTTCATTAGCCTTTAACAATAATCCTGCTACTACCACGTTATATTTCCTTAGCTGCCATTCAAAAAATTTGATCCAGTGCCATAGACAAAAAACGGCAATCCTTCTGATCGCCGTCACTCTTTGAAAAAGAATAAGTTAAAAATTACGCCTTAAAAAATCCTCTTAAAAAAAGCATTTTTCTATTACTTAACCTGAACTCGGGATAATGAGTGTCAAAAATGTGAGGTAACCCATTTAATATTAAAAAATTGAATAAAATTGGGTCATTCTTTATTTTCGGACTTGGCTTAATACGGCAATTTTTGTCGATATCAAGGCGGGATTTCGTATCTAATAGCGGGCTATTAGTAGAAAGCACAACACAGATAGCGGCAAAAATAGTGCTATTAAGCGGCGCTGCTTATCCCGAGTTCAGGTTACTTATCATTCTTATAAGACTGCACAAAAGAGTGGAGCAAAATGCCTCTTTCATCCACATCCAATGCCACTTTCACTTCCATATTTTGTGGCTCAATCTGAGATAAGTCCACCACATCATTGGTGCCTGTCATTTTTGCATAAGCTTGCAGTGGTGCCAGCATGCGACTGGAATCAAATGACACTCTAGCCAAGCCATTTTTTATGACAGCTTCTTGGGTTAACTGCTCAGCAGCGGCTTGGCCTTTATCACCATTATAAATCACTAAATGCTTACCCTTAATGGCCATTTTTAATGCTAAGGGCCACTCAGTCGGCAAGCCTAATACATGGGTAATATCAACCGCACTACCGTCCTTGGGAAGGCTCACTTGTGCAAGTGTGGGTAAAAACATTTTCGCCATATTCACTAATAGCTCAGGCTCCTCACTGCTGATACTGGCTATGGCATCGAGATCTTTAAGTTCGGCACCTTCTTCCCCCTCCGCCAATTGATAATCCAGTAAAGACACACTGGCGCCCATGACGCCTTTTGCCATTGAAGTCATCATACCCAACATGGCTGGATCGCTTTGAGACAGTTGCATCTGAAATTGATTTAAGGGTTCACATTGATACTCAGGTGTGAGTAAATTATCCCAAATATCAGCAAGGGATGTGGATATTTCTGACGTATCCAGCCCAATCCCCAATCCCGCGACGGCACCATTAAGGTGATTGACATAATGAGGGATAAATCCTCTCATGGCTCTGAGCGCCTTAAGTACCACGGCATTTTTACTTTCAACTATGGTCGTCAAATCAAACAAACTTGATTCTTCTGTCACCGAATAGCGATTAAGCCCCATAACCGTACGAGGCCAGTTAGCAGCGATACCTTGAAGTTCTTGGCTGCATTGCTCAGCTTTAAGCTCTGCAAATCCATCTTCGCCTTCTATTTGTGCCAAACGAGCAAGCTGCTTGGCCAAGGGATTAGCATCAACTGTTGTGATCCCTTTAATTAATGCCTCGTGATTAATTAAACTCAAACTGGATTGTGAAAAATGATACTTATCAATAGTTTCCTCTAGCAAGACAGAATCAGCCATCGAGTCAGACACTGGCGCCAATTCAAACGCTGAAATGAGTAAATCCTCATTGTTTAACGCGGTATTAAAGGTCACTATCAATCGATTATGATTCACAGCAACAAGCATATCGAGTTGGGTTTGTTCATCACCTAAGGCGTACACTCGGTATTGGACCTGCTGTATTTGCTTGAGCTCATGACTCATGCCACTTTGGCTTTCCGCTTTATCAAGTTGATGCCAAAATGCATTTTCATCGGCTATATCCATTTTTAATACGGGGATCGCTCCCCAAGTATAAAAATAGCCATGAATGGCTTCTGCCAATCCCCAAGTTTGAATAAAGGTGTCACCCGAGGCTAGGCTGGTCAAATAATCATTAAATAATGCATTAAAAAACTGTCCCCGTGGATCGTCACTCATAGGGAAGCCTTCAAACAATTCGGCGGTTGCTTTCTTATCGGCATCAGACAAGGAGTTCACGTAAGTTTTAATCGGAAAAGGGGTGAGCTGAGCCGAAAAAAGCGGTGTTTCGCGAGGAATATAAGTCAGCGCAGCGCTCTGCTGAAATTGAGCCTCATTGCCTTGGTCTTGACTCAGCCAATATCCCAGTGCACCAGCGGCAACAATGGCCCCAGCAATCAAGATTTTTTTCATTAAAAACTCCATGTTTCTTTATTCGTTATAATATTCGTTATCGAAAAATTGAATAAAATTAATCTTACGCTATAACCCATCAAAATGCGGCACAAAAAATGTTTGTATGACACAAAAAACGAATTATTTACCTTGGGTCACGGGATAAGGTTTGCTCAATAATCTCTTGCACGGCAAGTGCTTCTTTAAAACTCGCCAGTGGATGGGGCCGCCCTTGCATCATCAAACGCATTCCGTCCAATTGTAGCCTGACAGAACTGTGCATGTGAGGACAACTAATGACTTTCCATCCCGATTGCGAGCCTAACTCAAGCATGGAGAAATCCTTAAAACGCAATGATGCCTGCTCACCATATAAAGTCCATTCGTTGATATCCGGCGCATTGCCACCCACACTACCAACCAGCCTCACCGCTATCCCCTGACAGTCATACTCTGCCATCACAGCGATTTCAGCGCGGCCTTCATCCCCAACAGGATAACTAACACGGCTAGCTTTAAGCTGCATTTGCCCCAATAATCTTTGATGCATAAACACAAAATGACTCAATACTTCACGAACAAAACCCCCTTGCTCAGAAAAACTCAGCCATGTCGCAGCGCCTTGCTGCCAATGTCTTGGCCAAGTGCTGTATTGTAATTTTATATCCACATGTGACAAGTCGCCTAACTGCCCACTGTGAATAATCTCTTGCATTTTTTCCAACTCAGGACTGCTCGCTAAGGATAAATTCACCACCGCCTTAGTGGCCTGACTCAAGGGCTGACGTTCCAGCTCCTCAACAAAAGAGGCCGCTTCATTCACATCCACTGCCAAGGGCTTTTCACACCAAATAGCTTTACCCGCTTTATGGGCCAAACGGCAATAATGAATATGAGTATTTGGTGGACTGGCAATATACACCACATCCACCTCATCACGCGCCAAAAGAGCTTCGGCCGATGCTTCACAACGGATCGTTTCATATGCTTTGCCTTGAAGCTCAGTCAAAGACGGTTCAAACACACTCACCACCGTAAAGTCGGTATGAGACAAAGCGCCATCAAGGACAAATTTCCCCATAGTGCCTAAACCTATAATCCCAAGCTTTATCATGTTCACCTCTATGCCTTGTTTAATACAAAAGTCTCCCTCATTAACCGTTAGTGCTTAGCACTTGAACTTCGGCTTTATTATTATGAAAACTAACGACAAATAATTGGCCAAACTCGGCCTCAGATAACACTATACTGGGCTGATGTTTAAAGCTGTAATCACCCAGCTTCACCTCAAATGTTATCCCTAACGCCTGCAACATATTAGGCACAGTATTTGAGTGTCCTGCGATCAACACGCTTTGCTGACAATAATTCGTTTTAATTTGCTTTATAAAATCATCACCTTGACGGGGATCATAAGAAGTGATCACTAAATTTTTCACTCGACTTAATGGCATCAGAGTTTGTTGAGTACGTTTATAGTCGGTGGAAAATAAATGATCGACTTTAATTTTGGCAAACATCGCGGCAATGCGCTGGGCTCGTGCCTTTCCTTGCTCGGATAAATCGGGATCCCGCTCACCTTTTAAGTGCAGTTTCTCTGCATGACGGGTAAGGTAAATTTTCTCCGGTAAGCAATTGGCCATGGCCATTTGTGAAAAACCTAAAAATACGCAAGTGCTTAATCCAAGTCGCTTCCATGGTGTCATTAATATTGTCCTTTGGTTATCTTTTCTATTAGGTCTATTAGGGCCAGTCATTAAAATTAGAATGAAGTGCAATGTAACACTTCATCGGTTTCATGTGTTGTTATAAACAGTAGCTAGTCTATCCAAGGTCTTGCTTGCTTAACTTCTAAATGGCCCCGAGTGCCACCTTCTGTCGCGGTAATTTTAAATTCAATATCCATGGCAAAATCGTCACCACCTCGATAAATAGGTTTAAAATGCCCCTGAATGGCCTGCATCGCTTCCCTTAACGCCACTGTTTCCTCTGCTGTCAGTACAGTATCACCTTGAACTGGCCTATCGTACACAGTTTCCACATTAGAATGGCGAATATACTGCTGCGTCCACCACCAATCATCAGGATTATAAGGATCATTGCCTGCTAACAGGTGAGCGAGTAAAAATTCATCAGGCACTGAGCTAGTCAACCCTTGTGAGGTGAGAATTGGCTCTGGGTTAGTCACTGATATTTCACCATGTTGTACATTAACATAATAACCTTCCCAATTTTCATCATAAATATTCTTAGTCACGGCCACACCATTTGCCTGCTCATCACCATAACTTTCATGCACTAACACTCCCATATAAGTTTTAAAGTGATCGATGCGATAAAAGCGGCGCTCCTCAAAGGCTCTATGGGTCCACAAACTCGCCCAAACTTTTTTCACCGACTCGGCTAAATCCCCTTCATCTGGCTTATGGGTATTGGACTCATATAAGCCAGCACCATTAAAGCCTTGCAGATCTTCATTATTGGTACTAGAGCGTAAACGAATATTCGTTTGATAAGGTGCGCCTTGTGGATCCCAAAATAACCGCATGGACTCCAGCGTATCACGCATAGCAATAGGGACTTCACCTTTAGTTATTTCTTTTCTAAAGGCTTTAAGCGCCTGCGCCCTCACATTCGGACTATTTTGAAAACTTTCATCCGCCATAATGGCTTCAATTTGCTGAAAATAAGACTTTTCAACAAAATACTCCGAAGGAATTGCAGCTGTAGTAGTAGTAACAGTTAACTCGGCCTCTGCGGATTTAAAGGCAAGCAGATACACTTCCAAATCAAAATCTGTGACGCCTGTTATCGCCACAGATTTCATATTCGACCCATTAGTATAATCTATGATTAAATTACGGTATTCGGCGCTATTTGACGCCCCAAGTACAGAATTAGACATCAGAAAAGGGTTCAGCAACCAAAGATCATGGGTCGTATCACGTATAAACAAGACTAGCCCATCGGCATTATCTAACATGAGTGTGAGATCTCGACTTCCCGCGGCAATCTGGATCTTTGATGTCTGCTGAAACCAAGATAAATCAAAGGAATAATGCTCGGTATTTTTGAATTTATCTAACCGCTGTGGATCACAAAGCGCACGGTATTTTCCATCTGAGCTCCACTGTCCCTGCTCATCTTGCACTAATTGCTGGCAACGAGGAACACGCATAAAGTCGTTATACATGGCAAAAGGCACCCCATAGCCTCTAGGCACCATTGCATGCCCATAGTTACGCTCCAAGGGCGCTAATGCGTTCGCCAACTCTGCGACATTAGCGGCTTTCGCTCCAAAACGGATCCAATCGGCATTACCCAACTCACTTAAAAGCTTAGGCTCGGTAACCGTCAAATCAAATTCAGGAGTTTGCGGCGCTGGACGCACAGACTCGAGCCAAGTATCCACTTCTTGCTGCGTCGCTTCAGTCAATGAGATCCCCTCAGCACTCGTTTCATACTTGACTAAGCGCCCAATTAAAGATGCGATCTGCGGATCATTGACTGCATCGCGTATATAAGCATTGGGCGTCCCATTCTGTTTCGCTTTAAGATTTATGTGTGATAATGGCGTTTGTGGTGAGTCGGTAATAATGCCTGCAACATGGGCCAAATCATTCGGTACATAGGTATAAATAACCACATCGCTCACCGAAGGCAGGGGATCGCCAGGATTAATCACCCGCAAGCGACCATAGCCCTTACCTGAGTTTAAAATAGCCGACTCCACATGAGCAAAGAGTGCCTCGCTCTGAATAACAGGGATCTGCATCACCTTAAAATAGTCTAAATGATGATTATAAATATCCAGTTGAATATCGCTGGCAGGATAATACCACAGCTTATCTAGGGCAAATGTCATTTGCTCTGCAATCATGCTATAGGCTAGCTGAGTTAATTCTGGACTTATGGGATCCACAGGCCAAAACTGTATGCTATATAGGCCCAGTTCACCAAGATCTGAGGTATAAGTATCATAGGCTAAAATCGAACCCGCCAAATTTGACCTAGTATCATGAAAATAAGTCGCTGAATTAAATTCGTCTAGCCCTCCTCGATAGCCTAATACTTCATAAGCAAAATCATAATGATAAGAATAACGCTGAGTATTAAAAAAATATAATTGGGGACTATCAGTATCAATACCCATGATAAGGTATTTGACTTCACGAATATTCATAGCGCCGGGTTGATCACTCGATGCCGCTAAACTTTCAAAATCACTGTCATCGATTAAGGTATGTCGATAATCAATACTCGTCTCACTATTAACTAGCCTATTGCCCGCCTGATTGACTGTCTGATTAACAACCTCTTGTGGCATGGGTTGTTGCAACCCATTTGCAAGAAGCGCTGTGAGGCTAACAGGACTCCCCTGCACCATGAATATTACACTTGCACACAGCAAGGGTAAGATCAGCTGAAGTCGTGACTTCATACTTAACTCCTTTTAATTCGTTTAACTGATTGACTGCTTGCTTGGATTTAGCCCACATAGCCTTCAGTGCTTAAAAGCCAAACAATGCCCCAAAATATTAACACCGACTTTCGCTGTAAAAATGCGATCAAAAGCAAGTTGTTGCATTTATCATCGATAAATTAAACTTTATTTACTTCAAAGAGTTAATTCATAATCTTGTAATATTCTAATGTTCCTCCATACATTAAAATAAACAATGTTGAAATGATGAGTCGTTACCTTTTTAAGGCTGAAGCGGGATAAAAATGAAACACGACAGATAAAAAAGTTATGAAATTGAAAGCAGGTGCATTGAAAGCAGCCACTCAGTCTTTTATCACTAAAACTGTAATGTCTTGTAATAGCATTACGCCCGCAAGCTGACTATCTTTATTGATCGTGACAATGCAGCACATAGCACAGTAGCACGTAAGTCATCACAAGGAGAAAGACCATGTCTGCAACAATGAAAGCCCAATTACAACAGCAATTAACGATCCCTAAAATAAAGACAATACCTTGGCAGCAACAAGATCAAATCACCCAAACATTATTAATTAAAGGCCAAGGGGTGGCCGACATCACTTTACATGAGAATTTAAATGGAAGGTCATATGAAAGCTTACCTGAAAAAGTACCACTGACCTTTGAAATCCACACTCCAAATCAAGAATTTGGATTAAAATTAGACATAACGCAATCTGCGGCGATACTCTATGAGCTTATCAGCCACAGTGACTTCGGCAAAACCGGCAAACAATGGCAACAAATCAAGGTCAATGACTCACCGTTAGCGGGGATCGATGCGGATCCAAACTGCCCATATTGGTTTAGTATCGATGGCCCCAATAATCGCGTCAGCTATGGTAAAGGCGAAATGCGCCAATGTACCACATTATTAACTTTCCAACTGCCAGACAAGCTCAATGAAGAGCAAAAATTAAAAGAAGATCAGTTAAAAGACGTCAAAGCTATCACCATCCACACCTTGGCCACCCAACCAACCTTTGAGCTCTGGCGCGAACCTGTCACTATCGATCCCTCTTTAATCGTCGTCGATAGCAACGCTCTGAGCATGATAGATCTTGCCAGTAACGCAGCCACAGTCGCAGCCAACTTAACCCCAGCCTGTCAAACCATTTATGCCAATATCAGTGGCAATAATTTTGTCCTCAATACCGAGGATTTTCCATACTTTACCGACGCCATTGAGCAAAGTATTCGCGATCCTGAAGGCTGGTGCTATAAAAAATTACGTGAAAAAGCAGAACATGAAAGTTTTGGTGGCGAGGATGCTTTAAAAGGCACCTACTTACGCATCACCATGGGCGTCAACCAAGGGAATTCTCCAGGCATACCTAATGTCCTTGAAATCTGGCCTCCTGGGCATCACTCCCCCATACATAATCATGGTCATGCTAATGCCATTATTCGCGTTTTGCATGGTGAAATACAGGTGGATCTCTATGCCATGTTATCCACAAAACACACGACTCCATTCGCCAGTCAAACCTTTAAAAAAGATCAAGTCACTTGGCTATCACCGGGATTGAATCAAACCCATAAATTGACCAACGCCAATCTTAGCGGCCCGACTTGCATGACAATACAAAGTTACCTCTATGGCAAAGACAATAACGTCCATTATGAATATTTTGATTTCATCGATGAAAGCGCAGGGGTCATTGAGCCGTTCACACCTAATTCAGATATGGGATTTATTCAGTTCAAGCAAACCATGAAGGAAGAATGGCTGCAAAGAAACACGCCTCACTCTTGTTGCAACGAGCCTAAGCTATAGTCCAGATTCACTGACTTACCCTCACTGACTTACTAATGAAAAGGAAAGGAAAAGCAATATTGACCTTTGATGATGGCAGCTTGCCTTTATCGGGTCAATATTTGCCAATAAGGCCAACAAAAACAAGCATAAACAGAAACAAAAATAGAAAATATAAACAAAAATCCAATAAGAGTTATGCCTGTCCTAACACTTCTTCTAACACTGCTTTAAATGCACACAGTACATCAAGTAAACCCCTCGTCTATACAGCATTCTGTGCGGCAGTGAAGGCCAATAGCACTTGCGAGTTGAATCCGCCAAATAATCAGTAGCGCTTTAATAAATGACCACCGAACGCAAAACGAGTCACCTAGCCATTAAATAACACCTTTAAGAACTGACTTTGATAAGCTTGTTCACACACACTGTCAAGCCCAGCCAAGAGAAGATGAAAATAAAGATAAAGATGAAAAAATTATTCCACCTGCTCATGAGTTAATACTAAGCGGTAACGGGCCTCTCCTTTTCTTAACTTACGAATAGCTTCATTGATTTGACTAAAAGGATAATATTCCACTTTTGCCTCAATCTGATGTTGCTGAGCAAAATCAAGCATTTTTCGTATATTATTTGGACTCCCCACTGGCGAGCCAGAAATCATACGTTGCCAAGGGATCAATTGCGGCAGAGTAAAAGACACACTGTCAAGGCCCATTCCCACAAAGTGCAATCGTCCCTCAGGTTTAAGGGTGGCTAAATAAGCCTGCCAATTTAGCTTGGCATTTACAGTGGATAAAATTAAATCAAATTGACCTTGTAACTTAGATAGGGTGTTATCGTCAGCGCAGCTAATTACCTTGTGAGCACCAAAATCAAGGGCTTGTTGCTGTTTGTCTGCATGGGTGGTAAAAGCGGTGATCTCGCAGCCCCACGCATGTAAAAATTGTAATGCTAAATGCCCTAAACCGCCGATCCCTATTACCGCAACCTTAGCCGTGGGTTGAATATTAAATTCAATTAAGGGGGTAAACACCGTGATCCCGCCACAAAATAATGGCCCAGCCGATGCGGGCTGTAAATTTTCAGGCAATTTAACCACGCTATGTGCACTGGCACGCACTCTATCGGCAAAGCCACCATGATGATCAACTATAGTGCCTTGAACCAAAGCGCATAAATTATGTTTACCGGACAAACAATATTCACATGTCATGCAATAACCTGCATGCCAACCCAGTCCCACACAATCACCCAAGGCGAGATGCGTCACCAAATCGCCTTTTGCATGCACTTTGCCAATCACTTCATGGCCCGGCACCAGAGGGTACTGACTCATCCCCCATGCATTATCTATCATGCTGATATCACTATAACAGAGCCCACAATAATCCACTTTTATTTCAACATCATTGGCACCTAAAGGCCCAGGATCATAGCTAAAAGGTGACAGTTCATCTTTGGCGAATTGAGCAGCAAATGCATTAATCATAAGACCCTCTCATTGATCGACACGAATGGCTTACCCTTCTTTCTTCGCCATGAATGCATTGGCAATGCGTGATAAAGAAGCAATAAGCATAACAAAGAGTATAATTGATCATCAGCAATGGTCATTAAATAAGGAGCCATTAAGTTCACTCATAAAATGACCATTAACCTATAACAGACTGTAATGCGCGATTTATGGGAATTACTAACGGGAATGGCTAGCGGGCATTACTGCTCAATTAACATATCAGCTGGCGCGCGATCTAAATAACCCGCTAAACAAGTGTTGTAATCGCTGCACACAAAATCAGTCTCAGCGTCACTATGCCAGCTTAATTGAGTTTCATTAGTCAATACATGATGAGCAATGAGATACCACATACTCAGATCTGGCGATAAGGTCCTTACTTGTTTACCCAAAACGGCATACTTCATGGTGGTTGATTTAGCTCTTAACATCAATACTTTAGTAAAATTTCGATCGAGGAATTTATCATCTGTTGCAGAGATCATCGCGCCATTATCCGTTTCTATGGCCGACGTCCCCAAATCGATAATTTTGACTTTAGGTGTGCCACTTAAGTCTACTGCCATCGCTTCCTGAGTGATCGGATGTACCAAACTTAATTGACTCCCCTCACTCCAGTTATCCTTAGCAATAATAATATTTCCTGGATGAAGATCATAATGACTGAAACCATATTGCTCATTGGCGGTTTTTAAGGCCAACAACAATTGCAAGAATACCGAATATGCAGCAGCACTTCTTTTATTCTCTATTAATACATTAAGTGCTTCCTCATTTCTATTGGCTGATATATGCTCAACGGCCGTCGCCTCATCAATGAAAGGAACTTTATCAAAATAAAAGCTGCTCAGTGGCTTACCCATCACATAGTCAGTAACGATGAAAGGCACAGGCTCACTATGACTGCTGACATAAGTCATCCCCATATGCTCATGAATGGGAAAGATCATAGGAAACACCTTTTCTAACGAAGCAAATGCGACAGCCTTGTGATGCATTGCCTTATCTAGCTCACTCATGACACATAGGTTCAAACGCTCACGGTTCGCTTCCGCTAATATCACGCCACTATAACGTCTAGATTTCTTCAAGCTCTTTTGTGAATAAGGAAAGATTTTTAATAAACGCACTTCTTCGTTATCACTCTCACCCCATACTCTAGGGTTTTTTATAACCTTCAACACTAAGCCACCGCCTGCACCACTATTATGACGCTGTTTAATCAGATAAAGCGCATTGGAGTTGGCATCATCAGAATACAATACGTCAGCATCGGTGATCCCAGTGCGTGCCGTTTGCGCTAAACAATGAATAATCGTCTGATCCCGCTCCAGCTTCTCAAGATTCGATAATTCAGTTGCACCGCTCATGGCCGAACAAGTCACCGCCGTCATCAATAACAATAAAGTCTTAAATTTCATTATGTCACTTACTTAAGAATAAAAAGGCGGGCGAATTATAGAGAGTGACTTTCTTCACACAAGGATTTTCTTTAAATTTTTAATTCTAACTCATTAATTTAATTACACTTAAACCAAATAAAAGCATGTTAACACTCTGCTAGCACTTTAAAACCTCACCTTACTAACTTTAATGTATCAATAGTCAAAAATAAATCAACAATACTCACACTTTATTCATGAGCATTCCATCAACTTATACCATTAATTAAATGGATATACTTAAATTTACTTAAACATACACTTAACCACCAAGAATTCATTTTAATGAACTCACACCTCGACACAAGATTAACAAGTGATACATTTTGCGTCATTAAATGCAATCAAAGACCAACGACAAGACTTGCAAATGTCAGGAACATTTTTGGCCCATAAGCGCTACGAAAACCCACATCATCCCTGTTTAACAGCCAGTTTCAACATAAATGGATTTATGCATGCTCTGGTAGCATGGCAGCAGGGACCTAAAGAACGCTCATGCTGCTCGCTCACAAACTCATGACATTGTCATATTCACCCTATTTTCAAAGGCACACAGACGTATTTACAGAATATTGAAAGCCAAAACAGCTGCCTCAACAGCAGTAAAATACTGATATAGCTTTTCTCGTGCAACGCACGAAACTGATAGTAAAAGATGCTGTTACTTTTACTATTTTCTAAGCCGCCTGTGTGGCAGTGGTAAAGTCATAAGTTCATATTATTATAATGAACTTACAGTAAGGTTCGCTTGCAGCGGGCTCTTGTGCAAATCCGTCTGTAGCACGCTGTTACTATCTGACCTGCATGGATAGCAGGAAATGCCTTAAAATGTCAGGAACATTTTTGACCATGTAGGCTCAACGAAAACCAACATCATCCCTGCTTAACAGCCAGTTCAGCATCCCAGCTTCTCGTTCATAAACTCATGACATTGTCATATTCACCCTATTTTCGAAGGCATACAGACGTATTCACACGATATTGAAAGCCAAAGCAACTGCTTCAACAGCAACGGAGTACTAACATAACTTTTCTCGTGCAAAGCTCGAACTCATAGCAAAAGGTACTTTTGCGCTAATTATAAAAACAGAAAACTAAGCCGCCTGTGTGGCGATGAACTATCTTTACTCTCTAACTCTCTGTAACTCTCTTTTCTAAGCCGCCTATGAGGCGGTGAACTATCTTTACTCTCTAACTCTCTGTAACTCTCTTTTCTAAACCGCCTATGAGGCGGTGAACTAGAGCTTTTAAGGGCTACGATTCATGGGAAATTTCTAAGCCGCCTGTGTGGCAGTGAACATACTGAAACAAGTTTCAGTATCAGTCCTTATTCATTTTGAATACGAAATGAATAAGCTAAACAAATAGAACGCTTCTCGTGCAACGCACGAAACTCATAGCAAAAAAACGCTTTTATTTTTTTGCTATTTCTAATCTGCCTGTGTGGCAGCGAACAAGAGGTGATAAAAAGAGGCTGGATTTGCTGTTTTCTAAGCTGCCTGTACGGCAGTGAACAAATATCGGGAATTGCAATGACCGATTTGATATTTCTAAGCTGCCTGTACGGCAGTGAACATTCATTATGATGATGTATTGAACGAAAAAGATTTCTAAGCTGCCTGTGTGGCAGTGAACCGTCGCACTCAGTACACATTTAAAACTGAGATTTTCTAAGCTGCCTGTGTGGCAGTGGTAAAGTCATAAGTTCATATTATTATAATGAACTTACAGTAAGGTTCGCTTGCAGCGGGCTCTTGTGCAAATCCGTCTGTAGCACGCTGTTACTATCTGACCTGCATGGATAGCAGGAAATGCCTTAAAATGTCGGGAACATTTTTGACCATGTAGGCTCAACGAAAACCAACATCATCCCTGCTTAACAGCCAGTTCAGCATCCCAGCTTCTCGTTCATAAGCTCATGACATTGTCATATTCACCCTATTTTCAAAGGCATACAGACGTATTCCCACGATATTGAAAGCCAAAGCTGCTGCCTGTGCGGCAGTGAACACAAAGCAAAAAAATTTAAATGCTTCAGTGTAATTTCTAAGCCGCCTATGTGGCGGTGAACAAACCGTGGCTGATAAACCAGTCCTTGCCGTTTTTCTAAGCCGCCTGTATGGCAGTGAAATACTGTAACAAGTTTCAGTATCAATCCTTATTCATTTTGAGTACAAAATAAATAAGCTAAACAGATAGAAGCTTTCTCGTGCAACACACGAAACTGATAGTAAAAGATGCTGTTACTTTTACTATTTTCTAAGCTGCCTGTGTGGCAGTGAACATTCGTTAAGATTTAATGAAACTAAGGATAAATTTCTAAGCTGCCTGTGTGGCAGTGAACATAATCTTTTTTCGTGCTGATTGATATGTTTCTAAGCTGCCTGTGTGGCAGTGAACGCTTTGCTTATAGATGGACTTGGACGGCCGTATTTCTAAGCTGCCTGTGTGGCAGTGAACAATAACTAACCATATTTCGCGCGACATTATCATTTCTAAGCTGCCTGTGTGGCAGTGAACGCCTGTTCTCTACTCATGTCATTGCTGCTATTTTTCTAAGCTGCCTGTGTGGCAGTGAACTTAGCAGTTAGGTAGTCCGCTTTTTTGCTTGCTTTCTAAGCTGCCTGTGTGGCAGTGAACGTACAACCTGATATTCCTCCTACTTTTTTACATTTCTAAGCTGCCTGTGTGGCAGTGAACAAGGGGTAGCCTTGCCTGTCCCGTCTTGGAATTTTCTAAGCTGCCTGTGTGGCAGTGAACAGAAGTTCATGGCGGTGTATTCACAAACGGCATTTCTAAGCTGCCTGTGTGGCAGTGAACACTATCGGCATTTGAATGCTTTCCATAGTATTTTTCTAAGCTGCCTGTGTGGCAGTGAACATGATTACTCTTTTGCTGAGTTTATGCATGAATTTCTAAGCTGCCTGTGTGGCAGTGAACCGTCTTGGGCGTAGTCGGCTAAGGAGCGACTATTTCTAAGCTGCCTGTGTGGCAGTGAACAAACGAAAAGAACGATCGTTAGTTTTGGATTTTTTCTAAGCTGCCTGTGTGGCAGTGAACTTAGCCGCATCTTGGATTCAATAATTACCAATTTTCTAAGCTGCCTGTGTGGCAGTGAACTTAGAAACGCGCCTCTATCTTGCAGACGCGATTTTCTAAGCTGCCTGTGTGGCAGTGAACCGCTGTTTCATTTTTATCATCGGGTTCTATAGTTTCTAAGCTGCCTGTGTGGCAGTGAACATACCTAGTTAATAGTCCCCTTCTTTTTAGAATTTCTAAGCTGCCTGTGTGGCAGTGAACTATATTTAGAAATTTTCGGCGCTGGTGGGACATTTCTAAGCTGCCTGTGTGGCAGTGAACTATGACATTTTAACAAAAAGATTATTAATAGCAATCAGTTAGCGTAAAAATCATATTTACCCCTTGTTAAAACCACCATATTGTAACTTATTGATTTTTATTTAAGTTGTTAAAGAGCGAAAAAACAAGGGTAAAAAAGGGTCTAGTGGTATGCCCTAGATCTCAACAATAAGCGACGCACGCCGACCCTAATGGTTAAACAAACAAGCTCAAAACCAAGGCACTGTGGCAATTTGACTGCCTTTTCCGCTCAAACCATAACAGTCAAAGGCACCAAACAATGGCTCATTCACTCGCTCCATCTGAATAAATAATGGAAACTGGCTGCTTTTATCGGGTGAGCGCCGCTTAGTTTCTTGACTATGCAGAAAAATAAACGGTAAATCACAGTTTGCTTGTGGTTTCGTTTTGGCTAATTGCTGCAAACTTTCCGCCATCGATAGGCCAGACTTATCAGACCAACGCTTGGCTTTTTCCTGCATGTCTTTTTCAATCCGCTCAGGGCTTTTGACATTTTTGCGTGAAAAACACACATATTTCACCGGATCAGGCACCGCTTTAATGCCTTTCACATGGACATAATCGTCAAGTCGATTGAGCCAATTTGCAATATTTAGTTGCTGCAACTGATGCTGCTCTGTTGCAAATAAGCGTAATTTCGCCCCCAAAGGAAATCGAGTCTGTTTAAACTCAGGAAAACTCACCGCAACGGCAGATTGATTTTTATCCAGCTTATTATCCACTAAGGCAATATGCACTTGTTGAAAGACTTTCGGCCAAATAAAACTAAGCGATATGTCAACCTCCGGCAATAAGGTGATATCTTGGTAATAGTTCATGGTTATTGATCCCTTTACACTTAACTACTTATCGCTTTCACCAAATACGCCACCACGGACAAGAATAGCCATCACGAAATGTTCATCTTCAATACGTTCAAGTTCAGCCCCCCGCGCCCATTTATCAAAGAAAGTATAAAAATCTTGCTTGTCTTTGGGGGTACGGTAGGCTTTACCTAAATTGGTTACTGCACCGTAGGGCTCAATGGCAATCGGCCCAGCTGACGTTTCAACATCATCAAATTCAGGGTACCAAGTATCTATGGTACGAATGGCGTTACCCAATTTTTGTGAATGCATCGCAGCAATATCATTAATCGCATATAAGATTTTACTTTTTTTACCCTCTTTATTTGAGGTGTTTTTATCAAGCACTAACTCTTCACTTGGATACACTTCTTGAGCCTTGCCCACTTGCACATAGCAAGTGATATCCAACATGAGAAAATCATCTTCACTGGCCAATGCTGCCGCAATTCTCCCACCTAAACTGTCTACTTTATCATTTTGCTCATCAAAGTGACGCGTACTCAAGCGCCCATCAAAAGTCCATTCTTGCTCAGCTCCTTTATTTAATGCTTTCACTTGTATTTCTATTTGCTCTGCACCCACTCGGTTACGCCATAAAAAACGCCCATTAGCTAAGTTATGGGCATAACGTCGCCCCAGCTCCGTAAAGCCTTCTTTGCCTATATAGTCTCTCACGGCAGCGCAATAACTTTCTTTAAATGCAGCATTATTACAGGCAGAGGGGCGGTGTAGCCCACCCAATACTTTTAAAGTAAAGTGCAGTTTTAAGGTGTCTTGCTCTGGCGCTAATGCACAACTGTCTACCGTTTGTAAATTCGCTTTCTCTACTTCTGCATTTAATTTAACGGGATCATTTTTAATTGCGGCTTTTAAACGGTTTGAAATCGTACCCCGTACTGATTTTTCCTTTAATGACAGAGGAGTAACCAGTCCACGCTCAGTCCACTGGGTGCCATACATATAACCATCCGAGGGTACGAGTTTCTTTTCAAATGCCAATACTGTTACTTTATTTTCATTTTTAGCCATGATCTTATTCCTTTTAGATAATTAATACTCACTTGTTACTTGTTGGCAGAGATAGAGATTATTTTCTGGCTCTACCTTGTATTGCCAAAGAATGTCATTAATAGACGTGATTTGATGTGGCATTTTAAATTCGCCCAATGTGACAACACTTTCTGCAAAACGGTGTTGCACATCTGGATCCCGCTGATTTTTAACTTGAGCTAATTCAGTGATCCCTTGAAAGCCTGTGGCAATGGGAACGATCCAACCTGCTGTTTTGCGCTTACTTGACCAACTCACATTGCCATCATCATCCTTTTCGCATGAGTGATGAATGGCTAAATAATCCAGTACAGCATCAATCCCATCCAATCCTCGCTCCATCGCTTCAAGCATGAGATCTTTTCTCTCAATAAGCGCATAACCTGGCATGATTTTACGAAGAAATTTTTTAAGTTCACTATCATCGCCTTGATCTATCTTATGGATCTGAGGCTGACTAAATTTAAGAATATCCCCGCCCGCCATTTTCATACTGCTGCTCAAATGGTGATAAATACGGTTTTTAAATCGTTCGATATCGTCTTGTTCAACCCCAGTGTATTCAATGACCAGCGAGATCGTTAAATGGCAGCGTGCATCTTCAATAAAGCTTGGCGCTTTTCCTGCCTTAAACTTAGTCAGCTCTTTTCTTGTAAATGAGGGACGCTTAGCAATAATAATGGAACTCACATAGTCACTTTCCCCTTTGTAGGTTTGCAAGTTGCATTGATGGCTAACGACAGCCGTTGCTTTAAATTCCAAGTCATCAAAACCATCGATCTTTAACTTTCTTTGTAATGCATGAGTCGCGCCCAACCATGCCGTCATCGCCGGAAAACCTAGGGTAAATGGGCTGGATAGTGCATTGGCATTCTGTATTTGAATATGGGGCAAGAGTAATAAACGTTTGATCATCTAAATGACTCCCTGTTTTTTTCCAGCAAACTCACTAGCTTTTTACGTTCTTCCTCACCAAAAATCATAGGCTTATTTGCGGCGTGTTTTTCGTAGGTTTTAATCACCCAAGAGGTGATTTGTTTGAGTAATCTATCCAGCCACTCTTCACTGTCTTCTCGCTCCGGCTGTTTTTCTGGTAACAACCACACTTTTTGATGGGCTTTCAAGCTCGATGTTGGTGCATGATATTGCTCCCCCGCAACCGAACGCACTAACCACATTTTGTTCAGTATGGCGTCAATCAATTCTTGAATACGATAATCCCGCCCTTCCCTAATACGAAGATTATTGTGATCAGTTTTAATGATTTTATGTAACGCCTGCATCACTCTCATATACTCCTGCGGACGAAACGATTCTTTGAAAAAGTCCGTTTTAGGAAAATGAATATGACGTTTCTCAACTTGAGGCGGTACAGATGACAAGAGTATCGTTTCCCCAAAGTTTTCTTTATTGAGTAAACTAATACACTGAGGGTTGGATTTAACATGCCCTTGAACTGTGATGTTCGATAACTTGCTATAGCCACTAGTACTATATTCATTACGTTTATGACAGTCTACAGCCTCTTTTTTCTCCTCACTCGAATTGAGTTTTTTTACTTTAGCTTTCAATTCAAAGACGAGTGCAGAAGGCGTCAACAGTGAAAGTAAGTGATAATCATCATCCACAGGAAAATAGACTTGTTTTAACTTTTCATTGGTTTGAATATCATTACTCGCATCCAAAACAGATAATAACTGCGTCCTTAACTCTTGATAGTTTTCAATGGAACTAAATTGCTCTTTTAATACTGGGCTATCCTCGACTAAGTGCGTTAAACATTCCTTACCATCTGCGAGCTTAAGCTTTAAAAAACTATAAATTGGCATATAGGCCGCAGTATCAAAAATGACGTCTTCCTCGACTTCAACACTTCCCGAACATAAGTAGCCCATATGTTTAATTTTTGCTTTAAAAATAGGTTGTGTTGCACACGCATCTGGATGACTAAACTTGCAAGGATGTGAGGTAAAAGCCACACCTTTCGCTTTATCTGCACAAAATTGGAGCCAGTTATCAATAGCGTACTCTTCCTTAGCACTGTCTAATACAGTTTGCTTTGCCTCCTCGGTCAAGCTGACACCCGTTTTCACCAACTCTTTTGTTCTCGTTTCCACTCGCCTTGAAATACGTTCTTCAAGGAACCCTGTTATTGCAGGATCTAACATCATTATTCCTCCTTAAACTTTTACTAACCCCAATTGATCGTTATATTCATATTCCTGTCCTTCTCTGTGTACAAAGCTCAGCTCACCGTATTTCAATGACAGCCATTTTTTACTTGTTTCCTGCACGCTTACCTGTTCAGTAAGCAACTCATCATAATCACGATGTAACCAAAGGTTTTGCCACTCTGCTTCGGTTAACTCACTCCGTGTTATTTGCAAAATGTTTTCCCTGTTAACTGGATAACCCTCTTTATCTTTTTCAGCAAAATAATAGGTACCTGTTTCTGGTGAAAATGCATTAAATATTTTGGTGGTAGGCTCACTGTGACGAAACGTATTCAACTTCTGCGGTAATGCAGTTAAATACCAGTTTCCCATTAAATAACCTTGTAGTGTTTCAGGTCCCTTGCCTTGGTGAAAGTTAAGCAGTTGCTGTATGGAATAATGCTCTAGGTCAACCAAGCAGTTTTGGTAATCCAATTTGTCTTTGCGTTGGATCCTTGGTACTGCGTCAAGTCGCTTACTAACCGACTCCACATCAATAAGCTGAGTAATATCATGGGTATTAAGCTGGGTTCGGTCTTCATAGCCCGGACGATTAAAATACTTCTTCCCCCCCTCATCGCCATCCCTAAAGGCTTTCCAGTTGTATTGCATAATCGCGATATTGGCACTAATCGCGGCTTCATTTCTATGACGTTTGACCCTTCCTGCTAACTGAATAATAGAGCGATAGGAAGAAGGCTCTATCACAGCCCAGTCAAAATCATGATCACGCCCGACTTCTTCCACTGGCGTCGCAACCAGTACGAAAATGATATTTTTTGCTTGGCTGTTATCTAAATGCTGACGTACTATAGGATCGCTAAATGCAGCTGGCTGCTGTCCAACTGGCTCTTTTCGTTTCAAAACAGCATCTAAATGCTTTTCTTGCTCATGCCTTAGAAGCAGCGCTTGCTGGCTATGATAAGGCAAAACTTTTAACTCAAGCTCATCCGCTAATTCCGCCTGTAATAGATAGCGTGATAACGCAACACACGGCGATATATTCGCCACTCTCACCACCCCAAATGAAACCAACTTAGCCGTTTTTTTGTCAATGCAATGGTGCTGTAAATGTTTTTTAACAATAGCCAGCTTGATAAGCTCAAAATAGCCTTGCCGTTTAGTCATATCATCGTCATATTCAAGTTCTTCCATGACTTGTTGACAGTCAATAATATCTACTCTTCGCTTAACTAATTGCTTTATCAGCTTATTGACTCGTTTATTAATAAAGACTTGATGCCGATTTTGATAATCCAATCTAGAGTTATCAATATCGACTGACTTTATGGTTTCAACCTGAGTTTTAAATTCATCTATCCAAGCACAGCCTATCTCAGACTTAACATTATGACGACTGTTACAGTAAAGCTGCCAACCTGCTTGGTAAGCATAAAAGTAGCCTATGGCTAAATCTGGCGGGATAGTCGCAGAGGAGATCATCACTTTACGGCCCAACATACCCGCTAAATGGATTAAACGACCAATGGCAATTAAATCATTCCCAGTAAAATCATCTATTTCATCTATCACGAGATCGGAAGACATTAACCGCAAGCAAGGCAGTATGTAGCGCCCGCCCCGCTTAGTCTCAGTCGCTGTTATTATGTGATCTATTGTGCAAGCCAACACAGGAGCATAAAGCAGCTGCCTATCTTTTTCTTGCCTTAAGATCGTCGCTAATCCCTCTTCTGGAATGTCACACTCATAATCTAGGTACTCATCTAATAACGCAGCTTCAGAGCTTGATCCCGTCGCTTCAAAATGAGATAAATCATCTTGTTTTTTTGTCTGATGATGTAATTCTGCAACGGCTTTAGCACCGATTAACACCGCCAGATTTTTTCGTTCCTCTGCATCAAAAATGCGCTGACGATACTCGTCCCCCGTCTGTAAGGTTAATGTTCGCAATCCAAGGGCGAGAATAAATCTAAGACTTTTTCCATCTTGTGATAAGGCTCGCATCACTTTAGCGTTGGCAAAGGTTTTACCGCAGCCAGTACTGGCCATATTGACGGCAAAGAATCCTGTATCTTCTTTGCCTTGTTGTTGCTTCCAATGATTTATCTCGGCTACAGCTTTATCTTGCCACCGATAGCTGCTGGGGCTGGGTTTTCTTAAGGATTGCACACCTTCTGCAATGGGCGGATTTTTCTCAAAGGCGGGTAATAGATGAGCAGTTTTTATCGCATTGATGGCCACGCCACACAAATGTTCATCTAATTTCTGCTTAGCTTGCCCTTGCTTATCTGTATTGGCATTTAAACTTGTACTGCTTTTCCAGCCTGCCGATTTTTGTAGTGAGTGCTTATCTTGATTCGTCAGAGAAGAGTAATAATGATCCCCAAGCATTAAACATAAGCGAGCATGGTGTAACACAATACGATAACTACCATCACTAAAAGCTTGCTCAACTAAGGATAAACATGCCATTAGTTTTGCCGACCAACGTTTAACTTGCTTTAGCCAATGATTTGATTGAGATAAAAAACCTTGTGGAAATTCAAAACATGCTTTTAGGCGCTTTTGATAATCTTTTTCATCAACTCGATTTTCGTAACCCCATTGCTGAGTTATTCGTTGCAAGACGCTGTCCATGTCCCTAGCGGGTTCATCGAGCCAAGCACTAATCTCTGCTTTATTTAGTGGTAGCTTGTGGTGTGAAACGATTAACCAGCAAATGAGTTTTGCTGCGTTGGGCAGCTGTTGCAATGGTTTTGCCTGCTCTTCATGTGCTAACGACTTTAATTCAGCCTCGTTAATCTCTCCAGCTACTAGGGCATCAAGCCATGCTTGTTCTGTTTGCTTATTCTTTGCTTGAATAAATCGACTCAAGAGTAATACTGAGATCCATTCATGTCTGATTGGATCACCTTTAAATGTATGCTTGCTATTAGGATCGAGTTTCTCTTGAAATAACTTTGACGCTTTACCCCAGTCATGAAATAGGGCCGACAAGCCGACTAATGATTTAATTAACGGCAGGTAATGCCAATCATTTTCAACATCTGTATTTAATAGGTTTTTTCTTGTGGTATTCACCGCCACCACGCCCTCACTGTTAAACTTATTTTTATTGCCCACTACCCACAAAAACTGGGAACGACTGCGAGAGCGGATCCAGTGACAACTGACGGCTGTGCTGCGACTGGCGGTTTGGCGTAGCATTTTTTTAACTGTCTGTAAGCCATCTTCTGTGATCAAGGTTTGCCACGTATTATCCCCGATACGATTGGCAAAGGCGTCCAATACTCGGCGTGTTTTTTTAAGGGCGTTTTTTTCACATTGACTCACAAAGGTGACCATCATAAACCTTGATCCTCAATAGATGTTAAAGAACGATCTTGTAATGCTAATGTTTTCACCGTATCAAACATAAAATCCATCGCCTTGTGATCGGTAAAGGCTTGCAGTACTTGTTGGCGAAATTCTTGCTCGGTGGCATTTTCTTTTGCGCAAATAAACGCCCACGGCAACACCAACGCATCTTTAATGAGATCTGCCACATCGAACACTAAGGCGCCGCGGCGAGTTTTCCCATGCATGACCGCAAATCCATGGGGGATCCCTAGCACCCATAAACAGCTAGCAGCTAAACCATAAGCTAAATAATTGCCATGATTTAAAAAATCATTAGCTTTTTGTGTGAGGGCTTGGGGGCTATTTTTATCCGTTTGATGTTGCCGTTTAAAACCCGCTAATTGGGTATGATTAGCTGCAAACTTATACAATGCTTTAGTGAGTTGCGCTTCCGTTAACAAGAGTTCAGATGATTGAGTCGCGGCATGGGTTCTTGTATCAAAAACATCCAACGCGACTTGTAAGCTTGGCTCACTCCATTCAAAACCCTCACTCTTTAAGTCTTTATCTTTAGACCAAATTTTTAGAAGGTACTGAATACGGGCTTGTTGAAATGCTTTGCCAACAGCTAAACGTTTAGCATCATCAAACCAAAAACTGAGCCAGCCTTGTAGATACTCTGTTGGACGATATTCACTCTGAGGGGTAAACCACTCAACTTCACAACCCATATAAAGTGGTGTACTACCTCCGCCGCAAAAACCCACCAGTACACCCGCTTGTGCCAACATGCGCATAGCCGCTTGGGTAATAGAAGTGCCATTGCCTAACAGCAGTACTGTGGTATTAGCAATAGGAATATTGAAATACTGATTCTCTTTGGCCGTTTCTGTAAGGTACAGCACACGGCCATCTTTTTGCATCACGCGGCAGTATTCGAGGTAATACATATTGGCACGTTTTGAGTGCAATATAGCTTTGAGATCTGTGCCAGAAAAATTATCCATTTTTAATCCTCTCCCTGTGACGTCCCTGTTTACGACTATCACATCAAACTGCTATTACCGCATCACGCTTGTGTTAATGCCAGCCACTCATCTATACCAATCATAAAGATTATCGAGTGATATAAAACACTCTGCGCTCAACAAGCATATCGAACATGGTAAGTTATCAAAGTGTTAACACATTCACTACTTAGAATGTGATTTTTTGTGAGCTCAAACCACACCTAAAAAGGAAAATTACGACAGCTCCACTTAGCTCAGTGATTTCTATGCTGCCTGTGTGGCAGTGAACATTAACGGTTGCTCACGAGCTCCAATACCTGTTTTCTAAGCTGCCTGTTTGGCAGTGAACTATATAGCTATTCGTAGAGAAAAGCTTGAGGATTTCTAAGCCGCCTGTACGGCAGTGAACCATATGGAAAGGTGCTGTATGAAACCATTGATTTTCTAAGCTGCCTGTACGGCAGTGAACTTTTTGGCGCGGTTGATTTAACAACGGTCACTTTTCTAAGCCGCCTGTATGGCGGTGAACTTAAATCTTCATCGGTCGCTCTTGAATTAATTTTTCTAAGCTGCCTGTATGGCGGTGAACTAATCACGGGAGCGGTGGCAAGTTGCGCCAGATTTCTAAGCCGCCTGTGTAGCGGTGAACTTTTAGCTATAAGAAAAACAAGTACACCATCATTTCTAAGCCGCCTGTG
>NZ_CANLZC010000086.1 GCF_947495455.1 uncultured Shewanella sp.
TACAGCATAAATGCGCCTTGAATTGAAAAGCCTGAGAAGCTCTGAATTGATCATCTATATAATGGAATTGGTATTAGTATTATTAAACATAGTGATTTATTGTTGTGCCTTAGCAGATGTCGTTTCTTTTTTATTCAAAATAGTGTTAATGATTAAATAGGCTGTGGGAACGACAAATAGGCTTAAGCAGGTTCCCAACGCCATGCCACCGATAATGACCCAGCCAATTTGATTACGTGCCACTGAGCCTGCACCATCAGAAAGAACTAAAGGCAGGGCACCACAGATCATGGACAGTGCTGTCATTAAAATGGGTCTTAAGCGAATAGAAGCACCACCTATGATCGCTTGGCGGGCATTCATCCCTTCTTTTCGCAACTTGTTGGCAAAATCAACAATTAAGATCCCATTTTTACTGATGAGACCAACAAGCATAATTAAACCAATTTTTGTGTAAATGCTTAAGGTGGTATCTGTCATATACATAGCGTAGAGAGCGCCAACAATAGCCAAAGGCACACTTAACATGACAATAAACGGGTCGAGAAAATTGTTAAAATGGACGGCAAGTAATAAGTAAATGAGTGCAATGGCAAAGGCAAAGGCGGTGGCAAGTTGAGATCCTGATCGTAATAAATCCCGTGCTTCTCCAGTAAAGTCATAGTTGTAATTCTGAGGAAGCTGAGTATCGACATAATCTTCTAGATAATCTATTGCTTGGCTTAAAGAGTAATGATTACCTATGCTTGCTGTGATGGTGGCAGAGCGCATTTGATCGAACTGATCTAAACTTTGTGGGATCACAGTTTCAGAGAAGCTTATCACGTTTTCCAGTGAAACCATTTCGCCATTTGCGGCTCTAACATACATATGATTAAGATCCACGGGATTCATGCGATAAGGTTGTGGCACTTGAGGGATCACTTCGTAATCGTAGCCATCTAAGCCAAAAAAGCCAATAACAGGTTTGCCTAACATGGTATTGAGCGTGCTTTCAATATCGTTAACTGTGATCCCTAAATCGGCAGCTTTATCCCGATTGATGTTCACTTGCAGTTGAGGTTTATCTATCCTAAAGGTGGTGCTGGGATTCGTTATTCCTGGAAAATTTGCAAGATCATTGATGAGTTTATCAACATGAAAACTCATTTGTTCGTAGGTGTCGGCAGATTTTAAAACAAAACTCAATGGTTGTTGAGTACCGCCAGGTACAGTATTGAGTTTAAAAGCAAAAGCTTGTATTCCTGGAATGGCGGCGGCTTTTTCTTGTACTTCTTGAAGGATTTCATCTTCACTGCGTTTTCGTTCATTTTGTGGCGTTAACAAGAGCCAGCTAATGCTGTTTGTGGAGCCAAATAAAGGGAGCCCGTTAATCATGCCTGAGGTTCTTCGTTCAGGAATTGAGGCATAAATGTCATTAATAGGTTGAGCGTATTTAACTAAGTACTCATAATTAGCGTTACTGGGGCCTAAGCCAAGGACATTAATCGCGCCGGTATTTTCAATGGGCATTAATTCTGAGGGAATTTCTTCAAATAATTTAATCCCCCCTAATACGAGTAGAATAAAGACAGCGGCTACCATCCACTCTATGTGTAATATATTTGAAAGCAGCTTTTTATAGGCAATACGGACTCGTTTAAAGAGTTTATCGGCGGTTTCAGTGAGTTTGGTTTGATGCCCTTTTCGAGGGAGTAAATAGGTGCACATTACGGGAGACACAAATAAGGCGAGTATGCCTGAGACGAGTACAACAAAAGACATGGTTAGAGCAAATTCTTGGAAAAAAGCGCCTGAAAATCCAGGGACAAATGCGATAGGGGCAAAAACTGTTGCAACAGATAAGGTAATGGTAAAAATCGCAAAGCGCAATTCTTTCACTCCTTCGATAGAGGCTTGAAGCCGAGTCATGCCTTGTTCCATATGGCGGTGGATATTTTCAAGCACAACAATAGAGTCATCAACGACTAAGCCAATGGCCAGTACCCAAGCTAATAAAGTTAAGCCATTTAAACTGTACCCCATGACCCACATGACAGATGCGGCACCTAGCATAGATAAAGGAATAGTGACGAGAGGAATGCTAATAGAGCGCAGTGAGCCGAGAAAAGCAAAGATCACAAGGAAAACAAAAACACTGGCTTCAAAAAAAGTTTTATAGACTTCTTCGATAGATTGCTTGCTAAATTGAGTGACATTCCAGTTCGGAGCAATATGCAGGCCTTCGGGAGCATCTGCTTGAATATCTTTCAATAACGCAATAATATTATCTGCAGTTTCGATTGAATTAGCTTTGTCGGTTGCGGTAACGCCTAAAATAACGGCAGGCTCTCCATGGACGACACCCCCTGTTTGGTAATCGGTGGCGCCAAATTCACTGTATCCAATATCTTTTATTCTCACAAATCGGCCATTTTCATTGCGAAGCACGATATTGTCAAAATCTGAGACACTGGATAGATTAGTATCAGTACTCACACTAATTTTGACTAAGTCACCATATAAAGAGCCTGTGGTCGACACCAAATTATTGTTATTCAGCGCCGTGGTGATGTCATCGGCAGTAATGTTATGTGCCGCCATTTTTTCAGGCAATAGCCAGATCCGCATGGCGTATTGCCTTTCGCCAAAAATATTGATCTCGTACACTCCAGGAACCGTTTCAAGGCGAGGAACAACAATATTACGTAAATACTCAGTAATTTGTTTGTTATCCAGAGTGTTAGATGTCGTTTCTATGTATAAAATGCCACTGGTTGCACCCGCATTAGGATCAATTTTAGTGATCACAGGACTATTAATCCCTGTGGGTAATTCCCACATAATGCCGTTGATACGATTACCTATTTGAGAGAGCGCCGCATCCACATCGGTACCAATAAAAAATTTTAATGTGATCAAGCTTTGCTCTTCGGTATTACTGGCCATGGAATAATCTAGGCCTTCTAAACCGGTTAATACTCGCTGCATGGGGACAGTCACAAATTCTTCCATGACTGTCGGGCTGGCGCCCGGAAAAATGGTGGTGATGGTCACTTCAGAGGTGGGTAGCAGAGGAAAGTGTCTAACTGGAAGTTGTTGGTATGCGGCAACACCCATTAATATGATTAGAAGACAAAGCGTAATGGCATAAACGGGTTTTTCAATAAACCTTTGAATAAGCATAATTATTATGCACCTTTATGTCTTAGGTATTTGTGACTGGAATGTTTTGTTCGTTTGACCTGGGCTGACTAACGCGCCGTCGGTGACTTTACGTAATCCGGCGCTGACAACTGTGTCTTCGGCTTGCAAGCCTTTAGAAATAATCACAGTGTTAGCTTGTCTTTCACCTAATGTTACAAGCGTTCGTTTGGCTTTGCCGTTAACGACCTTGTAAACATAATTGCCGTATAAGGAGTGAATTACCGCGGTTTGAGGAATGACTAATTGTGGTTTTTTGTCATCAAGCATTAAACTTATTTCGGCATAACTGCCAGGTATTAACCCTTGTGGTGAGACTTCGGCTCGAATATTTGCTGTGCGGGTGCTTTCATCGAGTAATGGGTCTATTGCATAGACGGTACCAAGGTGGCTTGGGCTATTGCCTTCAGTGTTAGAGCTGATAGCAATTTTATCCCCTTTTTGAATGAGCTTGATATATTTTTGAGGAATAGAGAACTCGACTCGTAATCGATCGATTAACTCAAGACTCGCTAATGCTTGGCCCACGGCCACCTCATCACCCACTTCCACATTAATGAGTCCTAAGCGACCATTAAATTCGGCTTTTGTGCGGGCTAAGTCTAGGGATTGTTTAGCGGATTCTATTTTTGCTTTGCTAATAAAATAGTTACTTTCTGCTGTGGTTAATTGTTCCAGTGAAATGACTTTTCGCTCATAGAGCTTTTTTTGCCGCTGATATTCAAACTCTGTGAGTTTGAGTTCTGCTATGCTTTCGTTAAGTTGTGCTTGAAGAACTTGTGGGTTGATTTCTAAAATGATGTCGCCTTTTTTAACATCACTGCCGGAGCGAACATTGATGGCGGTTATGCGGCCTGGGATCTGGGCACGTAATGTGACACCACTAAATGACTGAATCGTTCCCACTGCATGGATAATGGTACCGAGATCTTTAGACTCTACTTTTGCCATTTCAACGATAGTGGTCTGTGAAGTGGGCTTTATGGCAAGTTCTTTTGCTTTATAGTCTGCTTTAATAAAATATGAACCAACAGCGATAATAACTATGATAGCGGTAACAATTAAAATCCTTTTTTTGTACGGATCATTCATATGATATTTAACCTGTTATGTTCAAACGAGATACATTTTGTTTGTCTATATTTACTGTAGTTCCAAATTTAGAAATCGCCATTTCTTTGTAATGTGCTCATTATGTCTAGGAACAATATTCGTTGAACATATAGAAAAGAAGGAAAAGCAGATGCTAAATAAGGCTTTTATTGTGACACCGCTATATAAGAGTCGGCAGGTAAAAGATGCTGAAATGCAAAAAGTAAAAACGGGAGATTGTTCTTTATTTAATTTAGTTGAGCTTGCCGCATCAGCGGCTTTTGAATTATTACAGCAGTTAGAAAAAACAAGTGATCCTGTGTATTTATTGGCGGGTAATGGCAACAACGGTTCTGATGCTTATGTTTTAGCCAGTTTACTATTAAAGGCAGGAGTGACTGCAAATGTAATGTCTAAGCATAAAGCTGTGTTACATGGTGAGTTACAGCAAGCCCAAAAAATTTACATGGATCAAGGAGGAACCATTCAACCTTTTTGTGAGTCTACTATTTTATCTGCATCAGTCATTGTTGATGGATTATTGGGGACGGGGTTAAGACAAGAAAAGCTGACTGAAGAAATGGATAAGCTCATTTCAGTGATCAATGAAAGCAAAGCTTGGGTGCTAAGCTTAGATGTGCCGTCAGGGATAGATGCTGATACTGGCTTTGCCTATTCTACCGCGGTTAAGGCGAATGCCACCTTGACCTTTGGAGGAACGAAACAGGGCCTGTACACTGGCCGCTCGCGTCATTTTAGTGGGAAAATCTATCATGTATTTGTTGGGCTGGAAAAGCAGCTTCCAAAGACAAATACATGGGTCATAACCCAGTGTAATGTGAGTCATGTTTTACCTGTTAGAGCAAAAGATGTCCATAAAGGTGACAATGGCAAATTGGCTGTAATAGGGGGAGATTCCTCAATGATGGGGGCCGTGATGATGGCCTCTGAGGCTGGTTTGAGGGCTGGGGCGGGGTTAGTGAGTGTGATTTCAAGACCAGAGCATTTATTGGCCGTGAATGTGAAAAGGCCTGAAGTGATGTTTTGTGCTTGTGATACGCTTGAAGAAAAAGTGAGGAGCCGTATAGATTGGGCCGAAACGATAGTTATTGGTCCAGGTTTGGGCCAAGGCGCTTGGGGAGAGACGTTATTGAATGCGGTGAAAATGAGTCTTGAATCAAGTCATCAAGCTTGCGTCATTGACGCAGATGCATTGCATTTATTAAAACAACAACCTTGGCGACATGGACAATGGGTTCTCACTCCCCATACAGGTGAAGCCGCGAGGTTATTGAATATTTCACGTCGCGAAGTTGAACAGAATAGATTTTCAGCGATTAAGCAATTACACCAAATTTATGGTGGCGTTGTTGTACTAAAAGGCGCCGGAACATTGATTTATGACGGCGAGGATATGATCATCGCGCCTGTGGGAAATCCCGGTCTTGCAAGTGGCGGCAGTGGCGATGTGTTGTCTGGGTTGATTGGAGGGCTATTAGCCCAAGGGCTTAATATGATGAATGCGGCAATTTTGGGGGTTGTGATCCATGGAAAAGCGGCCGATCTTGCTGCCATTGAGGGTGAGATAGGCATGTTAGCCAGTGATTTGATGCCTTTCATTCGGCAGTTGCTCAATGAGGAGATCGTTAAAATATGAATGAGATTGTTTAGATAATGAGTCGTTTAGTATAAAATGCTGACGGTTAAACCTGCTATACGCTTAGATGCGGGATTGATTAAAAATAACAACATTTTTACAGTCAGTATTAATATCATTTTTTCAAACAACAATTATTGAAGTAACTATGACATCAAGATTAACATCTGTCAGCTTTCACCTTAAAGATGAAAATGAAACAGTGGCCTTAGGGCTAAGATTGGCCAATGTGATCACAGCGCCTTTGGTGCTTTATTTAAGTGGAGATCTTGGTGCGGGGAAAACAACATTAAGCCGTGGGTTAATACAAGGCTTGGGCCATAAAGGTGCGGTAAAAAGTCCCACATATGCGCTAGTCGAACCCTACGAGTTGAATAGTTTGGTTGTTTATCATTTTGATTTATATCGCTTACTTGATCCGGAAGAATTAGAGTTTATGGGGATCAGAGATTACTTTACTGAGAATACGATAAGTTTAATAGAATGGCCTGATCGTGGCTTTGGTATGATCCCTGAAGCAGATTTATCCATTTTAATGCAATATGATGGATTAGAGCGGATAATCACTTTCAATGCTAAAACAGATGAAGGTTGCCGCATATTGTCGTGTATACAGCAATGAATAAAAATAAATATTTTACTCCATGTGTCATTTTTTTACTGGCCTGTGTCTTTTCTCTTTCTTCTTACGCTGCTAATACGTTAGCGGGTGTAAGAATTTGGGCAGCACCTGAGTCGACTCGAGTCGTATTTGATTTAAGTGCCTCACCTCAATATTCTCACTTTACATTGACTAATCCTTATCGTGTGGTTGTTGATCTGAAAGAGGGTAGGACGTCAGTTAATTTAAAAAAAATTGCTAATAACAGTAAAATTGTGAAAGGCATTAGGATCAGTACCCCCCCAAAAAAAGGCACATTACGCCTGGTTATTGATCTCACTAAGCCTGTTAAAGCGAATTTGTTTTCTTTATCTCCCACGGCTCCTTATGGCAACCGTTTAGTGGTCGATTTGGATGACAGTCAGAAGGTGAGTCAAGAGATTAAAAGTAAGAATTTGACTGTACCTAAGAAGGTGCGAGATGTCATTGTGGCGATTGATGCCGGTCACGGTGGAGATGATCCCGGTTCTATCGCTGCATCCGGTGTGTATGAGAAAAAAGTCGTGCTGCAAATTGCAAAGAAACTCGCTGCCAAAATTAATGCGACTCCCGGCATGAAAGCGGTCATGACGAGAACAGGGGATTACTTTGTCAATTTAAATAAACGCTCAGAAATTGCTCGAAATAGCAAAGCCGATTTGCTCATTTCTATTCATGCCGATGCCTTTACTTCTCCAAGGCCCAAAGGGGCGTCAGTGTGGGTGCTTTCTATGCGGCGAGCAAACAGTGAAATAGGTCGCTGGTTAGAACAAAAGGAAAAACATTCTGAGTTATTAGGCGGAGCGGGTGAAATTATTCAAAATACCGATAATGAGCAATATCTCGCCATGACGCTGCTGGATATGTCAATGGATCGCTCCATGGCAATGAGTCACAATGTGGCTGGAAAAGTGTTAAGTCATTTAGGTAAAGTCACACAATTACATAAAAGCAAGCCGGAATCAGCAAGTTTTGCTGTGTTAAAATCACCTGATATTCCTTCCATTTTGGTTGAAACAGGCTTTATTTCAAATGCGCGTGAAGCCAAATTATTAACGCAAAAAGAGCATCAAACCAACTTATCCAATGCTGTTTATAAAGGTGTTTTGACTTATTTTAAGGCCAATCCTCCTACTAATTCTTATTTTGCCAGTCAAGCGCAAACCCGTCATACGGTGAGAAAAGGTGAATCTTTATCGGTATTAGCACAACGCTACCGTGTTTCCATGGCCAGTATAAAAAAAGTGAATCGATTGAAGTCGGATGGTTTACGGATAGGGCAAAAATTAATTATTCCCAAGGCATGATATGAGTATGATTAAGCTCAGTTTATTTTTAATGCCGTTAAAAGGGGGGAAATATTATAATGGCAATTCTTAAGCTACCTCCGCAGTTGGCCAATCAGATCGCAGCAGGAGAAGTGGTCGAGCGGCCTGCCTCAGTGATTAAAGAGCTGGTAGAGAACTCTCTTGATGCTGGTGCAACGAAAATTAATATCGATATTGAAAAAGGCGGCAGTAAATTAATCCGCATTCGAGATAATGGCGTAGGTATCGTTAAAGAAGACTTAACCTTAGCCTTATCTCGCCATGCAACGTCTAAATTAAGTAGTTTAGATGATCTTGATGCTATTTTAAGTTTTGGTTTTAGAGGTGAAGCATTAGCGAGTATTAGCTCTGTTTCTAGGTTGACGTTAACATCCAATACCTTAGAGCAAGCGCAAGCTTGGCAAGCTAAGACCCAAGGGATAGAAATGGCGGTAGAGATCCTACCCGCTGCTCACCCTGTAGGTACAAGCATCGAAGTCATGGACTTGTTTTTTAATACACCTGCTAGGCGCCGTTTTTTAAAGAGTGATAAAACAGAGTTTACCCATATAGATGAATGGCTTAAGCGGATTGCTTTGGTACGAAAAGATGTGCATTTTACTCTGAAACATAATGGTAAAGTGGTGAGAAATTACCAAGGTACGAGTACTCAAGCACAATACCTACAACGTTTAGGGCAAGTTTGTGGTAAGGCATTTGCTGAAACGGCGTTAGCGATAGATTGTGAGCATGGTGAATTTAAACTTCAGGGGTACCTGCAATCCCCCGAAATCCATACTACTCATGCTGATACACAATATTTTTATGTTAATGGCCGTCTTATACGTGACAGATTGGTCAATCACGCTGTTAGGCAGGCTTTTAGTGAGCTCAATATTGAACTCAATCCCAGCTATGTATTGATGTTAAGCATTGACCCATTTCAAGTCGATGTTAATGTGCATCCTGCAAAGCATGAAGTAAGATTTCATCAAAGTCGCTATGTACATGATTTCATATTACAGGCATTACAATCGGCGTTAACGCAAATTCATGGGCAGGAGCCCTCTGAAGAGAATGGAGCCTCAAGCCAAGAGGCTGTTGAGGAGACATCAAATGTATACAGCATGGCGGATAATACATTTAAAGGACAGATTCATTCACTTCAATCAGAACTTGTGTATTCCAATGAAGGAAATAAAACAGCGCAAACCGCTTTAGGGTTAAGGGAGCATACAGCTTACAGGGCAGAAAATAATCAAGCTGATAGCTGTCTAGGGGTTAAGCCTGATGGATCTGTGGAGCCTGATCGTTATCATTTAAACATGAATGTTGAGCAAGCAGCGCAGGATAAGCCCTTTAATGTAAAGGCGACGGGGGGAATGTCGACAGGCTCTGCTAGGCAGCCTGCTGAGCTTCCATCGCGTTCTGAAATAGCGGCTTATGGTGCTTTATTAACGACGGCTTCACTCGAGGATGCGTTAAAGAAAAGTGTCGCTTCCAATGAAGCTATGCCTGCAGTCTTAGCACAAGAGTATTGGGTGATAACTGACAATGATGAATTGTTATTACTAAAAATCAAAGATATTCAGCAGGCTGTATTAAAATATGAGATCGAGGAAAAACTGGCAAATGGCTTAGTTGGGCAGCCCTTATTGATGCCAGTATCTGTAGGTGCCGATCCAGATTGGATTGATACTATTCAATCAAAAGAGATGTGGTTGAAAAAATTAGGTATTGAGCTAACAATTCGACTCGGGCAGTTGATAATAAAGAAAGTGCCCCCATATTTAAGAGACAGTCAATTAGCGACGCTTATTCCTGAGTTATTACAATGGATAAGGTTTGAAGAGCCTAATGAGGTTGCTTTAGTCACTTGGTTAACAAAAGCCGCTGTGGTGAAGTTTACCGCGCCTAGCGAGATCTGGCTCAAATGGATAGCGTTGGATGAAGTCGTTCAACAGCAAGTAACATCAAAGCAAGCTGTCAGACTCCCCTGGCAAGCATGGTTAAAAGAGAAGTCGAGTGAGTAAAGAGATATCTCAAAAAGTCATTACCTTAATGGGACCTACTGCATCGGGTAAAACGGCATTGGCGATAAAACTTGTACAAGAGTTTAATTGTGAAATTATATCTGTGGATTCGGCTTTAATTTATAAAGGCATGGATATTGGCACGGCCAAACCCAGTATTGATGAACTGCGAAGTGCGCCCCATCGTTTGATCAATATTATCGAGCCTAACGAAAGTTATTCTGCGGCTGATTTTAGGCGTGATGCCTTGAATGAAATCGAGATGATTTTACAGCGTGGAAAAGTGCCATTGCTAGTGGGCGGAACTATGCTTTATTTCAAAGCGTTACTGGAAGGATTATCGCCTTTACCAGCTGCCAATGAGCAGGTTCGCCAACAAATTGCCCTTGAGGCTGAAGCGAAAGGTTGGCAATGTTTGCATGATGAATTGACTGTGATTGACCCAGTTTCAGCGGCACGGATCCACCCTAATGATCCTCAACGTTTGTCACGTGCAATCGAAGTTTATCGGCTTACGGGACGCTCTTTAACCGAGCTTTCCCAAACAAAATCTGATACCTTTCCTTACGATGTAGTGCAATTTGCGATTGCACCCACCGATAGAAAGATGTTACACAAGACTATTGAACAAAGATTTCGTGTGATGTTGGACGAAGGGTTTGTAGCTGAAGTGCAAAAATTGAAAGCCAGAAAGGATCTTCATTTAGACTTACCATCAATGCGTTGTGTTGGTTATCGTCAATGTTGGGAATACCTAAATGGTGACATTGAATATGATATTATGGTTGAAAAAGCTATCGTCGCGACTAGGCAATTGGCCAAGCGTCAACTAACATGGTTACGAGGATGGCCAGAATTAAATTGGCTAGAAAGCGGTGAGGAAACGAACCTTGCTACAATAATGCGACTGTGTCGCTAGCTTATTAGCTGCAGCTGTATAATACTAAAACCAAACAATAAAGTTTTCTTTATTAGATTTATTACTGAATATTACATAAAAAGGAAATGAGAAATGGCTAAGGGGCAATCTTTACAAGACCCGTTTTTGAACGCTTTGCGTCGTGAACGCGTTCCTGTATCAATCTATCTCGTTAATGGTATAAAATTGCAAGGTCAAGTGGAGTCTTTTGATCAATTTGTTATTTTATTGAAGAACACTGTTAGCCAAATGGTATATAAACATGCCATTTCAACTGTAGTGCCTTCTCGTCCATTTAATGTGTCTAACCATCAGCCATCACAGAATGCGCAACCAAATTATAATGCGCCAGTTGATGACCACGGTGAGATCTAGTTTAAGGAGTTTGCTTTTTGTTTGAACGTTATGAGGCTGGTGAGAGTGCTGTACTGGTTCATGTTGATTTTTCTGATGAAGATAGTAGAGAAGATCTCCTTGAGCTGCAGTTATTAGTTGAGTCAGCAGGAGCCCAGTCTATTGGCGTTATTACAGCAAGTCGTCGATCTCCAGACAGAAAATATTTTGTCGGCTCAGGAAAGGCAGAAGAACTCGCTGCAATGGTGGCAGCGACTGAGGCCAATGTGGTGATTTTTAATCACGCATTAACTCCCGCTCAAGAGAGAAACCTTGAATATTTATGCCAATGCCGTGTGTTAGATCGTACCACCTTGATTTTAGATATTTTTGCCCAAAGAGCCAGAACCTATGAAGGTAAGTTACAAGTGGAGCTAGCGCAATTGCGCCACATGTCAACACGGCTGATCAGAGGATGGACGCATTTAGAAAGGCAAAAAGGTGGTATTGGAATGCGTGGGCCGGGTGAAACTCAGCTTGAAACGGATAGACGTTTATTGCGTGGTCGCATTAAAGCCATTAACAAGCGTCTGGCTAAAGTCGATAAGCAAAGGGAGCAAAGCCGGCGTGCTCGTCATCGAGGTGATTTAGCGACGGTTTCTTTAGTGGGTTATACCAATGCGGGAAAATCGACTTTATTTAATGCGCTGACATCGTCTGAGGTATATGCTGCGGATCAACTTTTTGCCACTTTAGATCCCACGTTAAGAAAACTTGATTTGGATGATGGCAGTGTAATTTTAGCGGATACAGTGGGTTTTATTCGACATTTACCCCATGAGCTGGTTGCTGCATTTAAGGCAACATTACAAGAAACACGTCAGGCTGACTTGCTATTACATATTGTTGATTGCGCAGATGAAAACATGAGTGATAATTTCGAACAAGTACAAAATGTACTCAAAGAAATTGAAGCTGATGCTATACCACAACTGATAGTCTGCAATAAGATAGACTTGCTTGATGATGTGACTCCTCATATCGATTATGATGATGAGGGAAAACCTACGCGAGTTTGGATTTCTGCGCAGAAACAACAAGGTTTAATGCTGTTACAAGAAGCCATCAATGCCTTAGTTGGAAAAGCGATTAGTCAATTTACATTGCAGATTCCAGCCAGTGCTGGCCATTATCTTGGGCATTTTTATCGGCTGGATGCCATACAAGCAAAGGAATATGACGAGTTCGGTAATTGTATTTTGTCTGTGCGTTTGTTGGAAACTGATTGGCTTCGATTAACAAAACAGAGTCATGGGGAATTAACGACTTTTATTGTAGAAGAAGATGATACAGTAGAAGTTGATATTTAGTCGTTTCTTTTATTTTTACATGAATACGGAGTACTAAATGGCTTGGAACGAGCCCGGTAACAAGGGCAATGACCCTTGGGGAAAGAAGAATGGGAATGATAAAGGCCCACCAGATTTAGATGAAGTATACCGTAACCTAACTAAACGCTTTGGCGGTAAAGGGGGAGGTTCGGGGATCAGCTCTTTTGCGGTATTGATTGTGCTGGGGATCCTCGCTGTGGCGTGGGGGTTATCGGGTTTTTATACGGTCAAAGAAGCAGAAAAAGGTGTGGTATTGCGTTTTGGCCAATATGTGACTGATATTGGACCAGGTTTGCATTGGAAACCCACTTTTATTGATACTGTGACGCCAGTAAACGTGTCTACTGTCCGTTCAATTCCAGCGTCGGGTAGCATGTTAACGAAAGATGAAAATCTGGTTCAGGTTGAGATGGATGTTCAATATCGTGTTGTTAATGCAAAAGATTATTTGTATAGCGTCGTTAACGCGGATAGCAGCTTACGTGAAGCAACTGACAGCGCCCTTAGATTTGTTGTAGGCCATAATACTATGGATGCTATTTTAACCACTGGACGGGATCAAATTCGTCGTGACACGTGGGATGAAATTAATCGTATTATGAAACCTTATAATACTGGGATTGAAATCGTTGACGTGAACTTTTTACCCGCTCGCCCACCTGAGCAAGTCAAAGATGCCTTTGATGATGCTATTGCTGCTCAGGAAGATGAGCAACGCTTCATTCGTGAAGCGGAAGCTTACTCTCGCGAAGTTGAACCTAAGGCTCGTGGTGAAGTGCAGCGAATGGAAGAACAAGCTAATGCTTACAAAGAGCGTGTGACACTGGAAGCTGAAGGTCAAGTGGCGAGCTTTAATAAGTTAGTGCCCGAATACCTTGCTGCACCTGAGGTGACTCGTGAGCGTCTTTATTTAGATGCGATGCAAGCAGTATTCTCTGGTACGAACAAAGTCTTAGTCGATTCAAAAAATAGCAATAATATGATGTATTTACCATTAGATAAGTTGCTAGAATCTGCTCCCAAGAAGATTAAGGACACTCAGATCCAAACCAGTACTCAAGTGACACCTCGAAGCGTTTCAGGGATCCCAAGCAGTATACCTATGGATGGCCGATCGAGCCGCAGTGATCGCACTAGACAGGGGAGAAACTAATCATGGGTAGACTGACTGCAATTATTATTGCTTTAGTGATCGCCATAGGGTTGTCATCACTAATGGTGGTTAATGAAGGTGAAAGAGCCATTGTTTCTCGCTTTGGTGTGATAATCAAAGTCGATGGAAAAACCAAAGTGTATAGCCCAGGCTTACATTTGAAGGTGCCTTTCTTAGATAAAGTGAAGTTTTTGGATGCCCGCATTCAAACACTAGACGGCCAAGCGGATCGTTTTGTGACTTCAGAGAAGAAAGACTTGATGGTGGATTCATACGTTAAATGGAAAATTTTGGATTTTGAACGTTATTACCTTTCAACCAATGGCGGACAAAAAGCCACGGCTGAATCTTTACTGCAACGTAAAATTAATAATGACCTTCGTACCGAGTTTGGCCGTCGTACCATAAAGCAAATCGTTTCTGGTGAGCGTGATGAAATGCAATCTGAAGCATTACAAAATGCCAAAGACAGTGCCGCTGACTTAGGTATTCAAGTCGTTGATGTCAGAGTGAAGCAAATTAACCTTCCGGCAAACGTGAGTAGCAGTATTTATCAACGTATGCGCGCTGAAAGGCAAGCGGTTGCTAAAGAGCATCGTGCTCAGGGCCGTGAGCAGGCTGAGATTATTCGTGCTAAAACAGATGCGAGTGTGACGATTCAAATTGCAGAAGCAAAAAGAAAAGCACTGACGACTCGTGGTGAAGGTGATGCGTTAGCAGCTAAGATTTATGCCGACTCATATACTAAAGCCCCAGATCTTTATAGCTTCTTGCGCAGTTTAGATGCCTATAAAGCCAGTTTTGCCAATGGTTCAAACATGATGGTATTAGATCCTGATAGTGAATTCTTCAAATTTATGAAGAGCCCAACGGGTAAATAACCTATCTAGCCACTGATTGAGTGTGAAAAGCCCGATATATATCGGGCTTTTTTGTTGTTCAAGCTCCTGCTTTATTTCTTTTCCCGTAACAGTTCTCATTTTATATTCCATTATTGTAATTCACATTTGTAATAGTTTGTCTTTGCTTACCCTGTTTTTCTTGCTCGTTTTTTATACATAAATGTCGTTCAAGTTAACATAGTTAATATACTTGTGTATTTTCGCTATGATCTGTTTCTAATTTTTGGCTATAATGAGCGCGCCTCAAATCTATGTTAATTGATTTAAGTAGATATGCTTGATTTCAAGTAACGTTTTAAAATAAAAATTCCAACACTCTCTGGAGATAAGTGGATGAGCAATGCGCCAGTCAATACCGGACGTCGCAGATTCCTGACCGCAGCAACCGCCGTAGTGGGTGGTGCTGGTGCCGTCGCTGTAGCGGTTCCTTTTATTAAGTCATGGAATCCGAGTGCCAAAGCGAAAGCTGCAGGTGCACCGGTTCAAGTAAATATTAACAAATTAGAGCCCGGTCAATTGATCCGTGTTGAGTGGCGCGGGAAACCTGTATGGGTTGTCCGTCGTACTGAATCGGTTCTTACGGAGCTAGCCACGCATAATGATCAACTGCGTGATCCTGATTCATTAGAACCACAGCAGCCTGTGTATGCACAGAATGTGGGTCGTTCTATTAACCCTGAGTATTTTATTGCTGTGGGTTTATGTACACATTTAGGTTGTTCACCGACTTATCAGCCTGATACATTTGGAGAGCAAGTTCAAGGTGTAACCTCTGGATTTTTCTGTCCTTGTCATGGTTCTAAATTTGATATGGCGGGCCGTGTTTTCCAAGGCGTACCTGCGCCGTTAAACTTAGTGATCCCACCACATCAATATCTTGATGACGGTACCGTACTTATCGGTGTAGATGAAGGGGCTAGCGCATGATTAAAAATCTAGTCAATTGGATTGATGAGCGTATTCCTATGACGGCGACCTATAACCGTCATGTGGGTCAATATGCAACACCAACTAATTTTAACTTTTGGTATTTCTTTGGTTCATTAGCCTTACTTGTTCTTGTTAACCAGTTGGTGACAGGCATTTGGTTAACCATGAACTATGTACCGACTGCAGAAGGGGCTTTTGCTTCTATCGAATACATCATGCGTGATGTGGAGTACGGTTGGTTATTAAGGTATATGCACTCCACTGGCGCCTCCGCCTTCTTTGTGGTGGTGTACTTGCATATGTTCCGTGGCTTATTGTATGGCTCTTATCAAAAACCCAGAGAATTGTTATGGCTATTTGGCATGCTGATTTTCTTGGTGTTAATGGCTGAAGCCTTTATGGGATACTTGCTACCTTGGGGACAAATGTCTTACTGGGGTGCACAGGTCATTATTTCATTGTTTGGTGCCATTCCCGTTATTGGTGATGATTTAACCTTGTGGATTCGAGGTGACTTTGTTGTTTCGGGCGCAACACTAAACCGTTTCTTTGCTTTGCATGTTATTGCTCTGCCGCTAGTCTTGGTTGTATTGGTCTTTTTACACCTGATCGCCTTACATGAAGTGGGCTCGAATAACCCCGATGGCATTGAGATTAAAAAGAATAAAGATGAAAATGGTTGGCCAAAAGACGGTATTCCGTTCCATCCATACTATACCGTTAAAGACATCATGGGTGTCGCCGGTTTCTTGATTGTCTTTTGTTATATTTTATTTTTCATGCCAGAAGGTGGCGGCTATTTCTTAGAGAAGCCGAATTTTGAAGCGGCAAACCCAATGAAAACCCCTGAGCACATCGCGCCAGTTTGGTATTTCACGCCGTTTTATGCCATCTTACGTGCTGTGCCAGATAAGCTATTTGGTGTGATCGCCATGGGCTTAGCGATTGCGGTCTTGTTTGTTTTGCCATGGCTTGATCGCTGTAAGGTGAAGTCTATCCGCTACCGTAGCATGACACACAAGATCAACATTGCTCAATTTGCGGTTTCGTTCATTGTGTTGGGTTACTTAGGTGCGGTTCCTGCAACACCTGCATTAACCATTGCCGCCCGTATCTTTACGGTAACTTATTTTGGTTTCTTCGTTTGGTTGTGGATTTACAGTAAGAATGAGAAAACCAAGCCAGTGCCAGAGAGGGTGACACACTAATGAAAAAATTATTAATCGCATTAGTCGCTTTAATTCCTACGCTTGCTATGGCAGCAGGAAGCAATGTTCATCTTGAAAAAGCCAATATTGACTTGCATGATAAAGAGTCACTGCAACGTGGTTTGGATTTATTTCAAAACAATTGCTCTGGTTGTCACAGTACCCAATATCAACGATATGAGCGAGTGGCGACGGATTTGAATATTCCGCTTGATGAAATGAGCCAGAAGTATCTGTACAATGATACAAAAATCGGCGCGTTAATGGAAAATGCCATTACCGATGATGATGCTGCTAAGTGGTTTGGTGCTGTGCCTCCAGACTTAACTTTAGTGGGGCGTGTTCGAGGTGAAGACTGGATTTATACTTACCTTAAAGGTTTTTATAAAGATGAAAGTCGTCCATTTGGCGTTAATAATACCGTCTTTCCGTCGGTAGGTATGCCTCATGTATTGCAGACACTGCAAGGTCTGCCTGTTAAACAAGAAGATGGTTCTATTGTGACATCGGGCGGAACGTTAACCCCTGAAGAGTATGATCAAGTTGTTCGAGATATTACTGGGTTTTTAGTATACTCTGGTGATCCCGTTAAACTTGAACGTGAAAGTTTAGGTTGGTGGGTGCTTGGATTCCTGTTTATTTTCTTTATTGTGTCTTATCTATTGAAGAAAGAATATTGGAAAGATGTACACTAAGCCCCAATAAGAGTTAGAATAGCGTATTCATATGTTGTAAACGGGGGGCTATGCCCCTCGTTTGCATTTTTGTTTTTTTACAGATCCCGGAGGGTATCAATGGCTGTTGCTGCCAATAAACGCTCAATCATGACCCTGTACTCAGGCGCTGACGACCTTTATAGTCATCAAGTTCGTATTGTTTTGGCTGAAAAAGGGGTTACCGTCGATGTACTTCAGGTCGACCCTAACGACATGCCTGAGGATTTACTTGAAATTAATCCTTATAACAGTGTACCTACTTTGGTTGATCGTGAGCTTGTGTTGTATAACTCACGGATCATTATGGAGTATTTGGATGAGCGTTTTCCACATCCACCATTAATGCCAGTATATCCGGTTTCTCGTGGTCAAACACGTTTGATGATGCACCGAATTGAGTCTGACTGGTATACATTAGTCGATCGGATCCGAAAAGGTGATCGTGTTGATTCTGCTCGTAAAGAATTGCAAGATAGCTTAACGGCTATTGCCCCTGTTTTTTCTGAAATGCCTTTCTTTATGAGTGAAGAGTTTGGTCTTGCTGATTGCTATTTAGGGCCCTTGTTGTGGCGTTTACCACAATTAGGTATTGAGCTTGATAATCGCGTCGCAAAAGAGATCAAAGCTTACATGACACGTTTATTCGATCGTGAATCATTTAAAGCGTCTTTAACTGAGACCGAACGCGAAATGCGCATGGGTATGTAATGAAAGAATTATCACCGAATCGTCCTTATCTGCTTCGAGCTTATTATGAATGGTTGATGGATAATGAGCTCACACCGCATGTTGTGATTGATGCTTATGTACCTGATACTATGGTACCTCAGCAATATGTGAAAGATGGGCAAATTGTGCTGAATATTTCATCTAGTGCAGTGTCTGAGCTTGTCATTTCTAATGAAAGTATTGAGTTTAGCGCACGTTTTGGTGGTGTATTACAGCAGTTGTATTTACCTATGGCATCTGTGATCGCTATTTATGCTCGAGAAAATGGTGCTGGCACGGTATTTGATTTGGAAGATGCCTATCAAACGCCGCAGGAGTCTGATGAACAAGGCTTGGCCATTGTCGAAGAGCCATCAGAGTCAGCGAAAAGTGATACGAAAAGTGATACGAAAAGTCATGCTAAAAGCGAGAAAGCTGATAGTTCAAAACGTCGCAGCCATTTAACGTTAGTGAAGTAGCGATCGATTTTAATTAATATGACATTGACTCATGTTGAAAAGCCAATCAACGGATTGGCTTTTTTATTGTTATTCTGATGCTACTCGTCCGTTAGTGGCTGAATTCACCTTCAAAAAATAACTCGTTATGCTTTTAATTATTGATAATTACGACTCATTTACTTATAACTTAGTGCAATATTTTCAGCAGCTGGGGCAAACGGTCGTTGTTAAGCGTAATGATGAAACTTCCCTTGAAGACATCGAGAGATTGGCGCCTTCTCATTTAGTCATTTCGCCTGGGCCTCAAACGCCCAATGAGGCGGGAATATCATTAGCGGCGATTGAATATTTTGCAGGTAAATTACCCATATTGGGTGTGTGTTTAGGGCATCAAGCGATTGCACAGGTATATGGTGCAAAAGTCGAGCGGGCACAGCGAGTGATGCATGGAAAAACCAGCACGATTGAGCACACTGAAACCCATTTATTTAGCAATTTAAATCGGCCGCTCACTGTGACTCGCTATCACTCTCTATTGGTTAATGCCGTGCCAAAAGATTTTACTTTAGAAGCTTGGTTTGACGATCCTTGCCATGGTCGCGAAATCATGGCGATGCGTCATCAAGTTTTACCTTTATATGGCGTACAATTCCATCCTGAGTCTATTTTAACCGAACAAGGCCTAGACTTGCTGCAAAACTTTTTAAATGTAAACAATTAATCTTTATTGTGTTGTTTTATTTTGTTGTTTAGCACTTAATTCTTACGTATTTGTGATATAAATGGGGCATTATTTTCCATTGCGCTAAGTTTACACTTCTGCATAAAGTGGCTTTTTGGGCTCAAGTTTCTTAAAAAAGAAGCGAGTATCGATGAGTGGATTGACGATGCAAAGTGCTTTTGAACTTAGGCTAATATCATAAGGAAAGAGGATGAAGCATTTACTTCGCCAAACAGGATTGAGCCTGTTGAGCTTATCCGTACTTGCCGGTTGTACTTCTATATTATCTAGTGAAAACATTGCCCATTTACCGACAGTCGATGATGCCCCTGTCGCATTAGTGGCGCCACCACAGAGTACTTCACCACTCACATTAAAACAGATCATGGTTAATCCTGATTGGATGGGAATATTAGCGAAGAATGCTTATTGGAACGATGATGGTCAAAGTGTGTATTTTACCCGTCAGGCTCATGAGTCCAGCTTAAAGCAGCATTATCAGCAAAGTGTCAAAGAGGGGAAAGCGGTTGAGTTGACACTGGATCAATTACATTCCGCCAGTCAAGCCAAAGGGATATTTAACGTTTCCAGAACCCAAAAAGCCTATATTTATCAGGGTAATGTTTTTATCAAGCAAGTTTCAACCCAAAAAGTGAGGCAGCTGACCAAGCAAAGCCTTCCCATTCAAGGGATCCGTTTTCTAGACGATGGTAATTTGGCTTTCTGGCAAGCGGGTAAAGTGGTAAAAATTCACCTTGATACTGGGTTATTAGAAGACATAGCTAACATCAAAATGTCGATAAAACCTGAAGCTTTCAAAGTAGATACCTATATTGCGACACAGCAAGATAGGTTAATTGAGTATGTATCACTTCAGAATCAGCAAGCTCAAGAGCGCCGTGAATATCAGCAGCAATTAGCAAAAGTCGATCCTACTTTAGCGCCTAAGACTTGGTATTTAGGTGATAGCGAAAAGATGCAAACCTTAAGTTTGTCACCAAACGGCCGGTATATTATTTTATCGTTAATCGATAAAAATTATAACTATGATTTTGGTGGTGATGAAACAACGGGGATCATGGCGAAGTTTATTACACAACAAGGTCCCATGGAGTCGACACCTGTTCGCGCCTTGATCAGTGAAGATAAGCCAGTAGGTGAACGCTTTGTGTTACTTGATCTTGATGCGCATACTCAAAAGACCATAAAAATAGAAGGACTCACCGGATATGATGATGATGTCTTTGCTGATATTCGTGCTGAGAATGCCAAACTAAAAGGCGATGAGTATAAAGCGACCAAAACGCCGCGTAAGTTTGAGCTTATTAAAGATTGGAGCCGCAAACAAAGTCCCATTCAATGGCAGATGGAAAGCAATCAAGTAGCGCTGATGATTGAGGCTATTGATAATAAAGATCGCTGGATTGCGACCTTAGATCTTTCATCGGGTGAGTTGAAGACGCAAAATAGGGTACATGATGAGGCTTGGATTAATTATTTCCATAATCAGTTTGGCTGGTTACCTAACACATTTACTTTGTATTATTTATCTGAGCAGTCGGGTTACTCACAACTTTACCTCAAACCTTTAGACGGCAGTGAACAAGCTTTAACTCAAGGAAAGTTTGTGGTGTCTGATATTACTCTCGGCCCAACAGGGGAGTATATCTATTATAAAGCCAATAAAGATCATCCTGGTATCGAGAACGTATACCGGGTTAATGTGAGTACTGGCGCAACGGAACAGCTAACCCATTGGCAAGGTAAGTTGACTTATCAACTAGGCCCACAAGGACAACAATTATTACTCACAGCGTCAAAAACCATTGAGCCTGCTGAGCTCTATATTCAAAAAATTGGTGGTGAGTTGAAACAATTAACCCATTATACCAGCAAGGCATTTCGTGATTACCCATGGCAAGCACCTAAGGTGGTTAAAGTGCCTTCAAGCCATGGCGCAGATGATATTTATGCCAGAGTGTATTTACCTGCCGGTTTTGATAAGAATAATGCACGTCAGTATCCAGCGGTGATATTTAATCATGGTGCGGGTTACTTGCAAAATGCGCATTTAGGTTTCTCTATTTATTTTCGTGAATTCATGTTCCATAACTTATTAGCGCAACAAGGCTATGTGGTCATGGATATGGATTACCGGGGATCGGCAGGTTATGGACGAGACTGGCGGACAGCCATTTATCGTCAAATGGGTCATCCAGAAGTGGAAGACTTACAAGATGGCGTTAATTGGATGGTGAAAAATGCCAATGTGGATGCGAGTAAAGCGGGGACTTACGGCGGATCCTACGGCGGATTTTTGACTTTCATGGCATTATTTACTCAGCCTGAATTATTCCAAGCGGGGGCGGCATTGCGGCCAGTGACAGATTGGGCTTATTACAATCAACCTTATGTGTCTAATATTCTCAATACACCGCAAATCGATCCTATTGCCTTTGAGCGAAGCTCGCCTATTGAGTGGGCACAAGGCCTGAAAAAGCCTTTGCTTATCATGGCTGGTATGGTGGATGATAATGTCTTTTTTCAAGACAGTGTGCGTTTAGTGCAGCGGTTAATTGAGCTTGAAAAACCTATGTTTGAAACTGCCATTTATCCCGTCGAACCTCATGGCTTTCGCCAGCCTTCTAGTTGGTTAGATGAGTATCGCCGTATTTTTAAACTGTTTGAAACTCAATTAAAATAAGCTCAAATAAATTCCCGCATTGCTATCTTGGCTGGCAGAATTGGCAACAAGTTGATGAGCCTCTGAGTTAGCTTTAGCGGGTAAGATGTGGAGCTGGGAATACTGAGTGTTTTGAAGCAGTATATGTAGCTCTGTGAAAATGTATTGCTGGGTTTGGCGCTCTAATTGCAGCTCTTTTTTCAGCATGTCTTGATACTGACTTCTTGATACATTGCTTTTACTGGCGCGTCTGTGTTGTCTAAACGGAATAAGCGCATCTTGGTCATGTGTTTGCACCTTGTTTTTGAGCTCAGACCAAATGTGTGCATTTAAGATAAGGGATTGATTATTTATGTGTAAATTGTCTAGCCATTGGGCCAGCAAGAGTAAGTTAACGTTGATTTGATAAGTATTCTGCAGGGCAATATAGCCTTTAGGATCCCGCGCGTAAAGCGTATCGCATTCGTGCCATAAAGACTGCACTATTTTATCTTTAAACAGCTTGAGTGTATGGGCTTTGTCCATGAGGGATCCTTTAACTTTGTGCTCAATTAACTGTTTATGCTCGCCGTTTGCTCTATGTCTTCTATTTGCTCTTGCAATGTCAGCCACTCCATTTCACTGGCCTCTAAGTCTTGAGTGAGCTGAGTTCGCTCATTAAGGACTTGCGTTAATTGCGCCTTGTTGTCGCTATCATAAAGGCTAGTTTCAGCCAACATTGATTCAAGTTCGCTCAGTCTATCGTTGGCTTTTTGCTGCTGTTTTTCCAGTTTTGTTTGCTGTTTCTTAATCGGCGAGAGCTTTTTGCGTAACTCTGCTTCTAGCCTTTTTTGTTGCTTTTTATCTTGAGCGGGCGTGGCACTCGCGTTAGCGAGCTTTTTATTTTCTTCTTTGGCGGCATCCAGTAGCCATTGGTGATAATCGTCTAAATCGCCTTCAAAGCTGCGCACTTCCCCTTGATCCACTAAGTAATAATCACTGCAGCTTAGGCGAAGTAAATGCCTGTCGTGAGAGACAATAATCATGGCCCCTTCAAAGGTTTGCAATGCGAGAGTGAGAGCGTGGCGCATCTCTAAATCTAAGTGGTTGGTGGGCTCATCCAGTAATAATAAATTAGGGCGTTGCCATACTAATAAGGCCAATACTAAGCGAGCTTTTTCACCGCCAGAAAACGGCCTGACAGGGGCCAGTGCCATATCTCCGTTAAAGCCATAGCCGCCTAAGAAATCCCTGAGTTCTTGTTCGCGTTTAGTGGGGGCGAGACGCATCAGATGTTGTAATGGCGAGTCATTCAAACGTAAAAATTCCAACTGGTGCTGAGCAAAATACCCAATATTCAGGCCCGGGTTAGTCTCATATTTGCCTTTCATAGGCTTGAGCTCTTCTGAGAGCAATTTAATCAGAGTCGATTTACCCGCGCCATTACGGCCCAATAAGCCTATTCTGGCACCAGGGACTAAGTTAAGGTGTACGCGCTTTAAAATTTCAGTCTCGCCATAACCGATAGAAACTTGCTCCATAGTCACTAGAGGGTTAGGCAGTGCATCGGGCTTTTTAAAGGCCATGGAAAATTGACTGTCCGCATGGGAAGGCAATAATTCTGTCATCCGCTCTAAGGCTTTTAAGCGGCTTTGAGCTTGTTTAGCTTTGCTGGCTTTATAGCGAAATCTGTCCACAAAAGACTGCATGTGGGCGCGCTCTTTTTGCTGGCGCTCAAAGGCCACTTGTTGCTGAGCCATGCGCTCGGCGCGAATACGTTCAAATGCCGTATAATTGCCCTTGTAGTAATTGAGTTTTTGATTCTCCACATGCACGATTTCATCCACTATGCCGTCGATAAAGTCTCTGTCATGGCTGATCAATATTAAGGTGCCTTGGTAGGCTTTAATCCAACCTTCTAACCAATACATGGTATCTAAATCAAGGTGGTTGGTGGGCTCATCGAGCAATAATAAATCTGAGCGGCACAAAAGGGCTTGAGCCAGATTCAAGCGCATGCGCCAGCCCCCGGAAAAACTTTTTACCGGATTGTTTTGTTTCTCTTCACTAAATCCCAGTCCAGCAAGCAGGCTAGCAGCGCGAGCATGAATGGCATAACCGCCAATGGCATCGATTTTGCCATGAATAACGGCAATATCATGGCCATTATCCTCCATCTGGGCTGTATTCAATTGCGCCTCAAGTTGTCGATATTCCACATCGCCATCAATGACATAATCGATAGCTGAAACATCCAGTGCCGGAGTTTCTTGAGCCACAGTGGCAATTTCCCAGCCACTGGGCACGTTAATGTCGCCTTTATCTAATTGCACTCGCCCTAAAATAAGCGCCAATAAGGATGACTTACCCGTACCGTTCGCGCCGACTAATCCGACCTTATGGCCAGGATAAATCGTAAGTGAGGTGTCATCGAGTAAGGTTTTTGAACCTCGAATAAGTTGTGCTTGATTGATGCTTATCATGGGTGACGACTTGACTGAGATCTGAAATAAATGGGACAGAGATAATAGCTTAGAAATGGGCCTAACTTCTACTGACAGAGCATAAATAGTGCATATTTGGTGAGTTTTTATGGCAAAATAGTGGATATTAAACATCACTGAGTTAGCTTAGCGTGAATACCAAAATTAAAAAGCGGTTTGTCGCCGGTGCCAAATGCCCAAAATGTCAAGCAAAAGACAGTATTGTACTCTTTAAAGAGAACGGCATTGAAACAATAGAGTGTATCGAATGTGATTACCGTGAGCAGCAAACCAATGAGAAAATAGAGAAAAAAGCCACCGGTGATGTGATTGGAGTGTTTAAACCCGATTAGTCTTACCTTGATAGCCCAAGGTGAATGCTTTGATTCTAGATTGTTGACGTGTCTGGTGTTGATTTAGTTGAGTTTTAACCTTCATGGTTATCTATCGCTTGCAGCGGGCTGATGTGTAAACATGTCTATGACACGCTGTGAACCCATCCTTGGGCGCTCTACGATTTCACCCTGAAATCGAAGGTCATAGATCTGTTCACACCTGATGTTAAGAGCAAAAAAACAGCTTGTTGTTTCGATTTGAAGTTCACTTGTGATCAGACATGATTGTATATATTTCAAAAAATAGGACGCCTTTAAATGAAGGATGGCGACATTTTGGTAAATTAAGCTGAGCTTAATTTGAGGGAAATAAGCGTTTGACTCTATTAGGTATTGGGATAGTGTATTTGAATGACAATACTTAAGTTGAATTCATTGCTGCCGCAGGCTTTTGTGCAGATCCATTTTTTAGGCGTCACAAGCACTTCCTTGTGGACTCTGCCAAAACATATATGGACACCTCACTTAATACAAGCGATATTGTTAAGTAACTATGGGTAAAACTGCATACGTATATCCGGCCTGTTTGTGTGAAATAATCATTCTCTGGCCCTAATGAGTACCGCACCTCTGTAGCTTATCGTCCGTTCGGGTTTCGTTGCGCCCGTGTTCTCGCCCAGCATTGACAGAGGTCGGTTTTACCTGTTACTTCATTACATTTTATCGCATCACTTGGTGTGGATGACGCTGTACTTTTTAATTGGTTCTATATTCTGTTTGTTTGTATAACATTGACCAGATGATCCTTGCGAGCTTATTCGCGACAGCAACCACGGCTTTATGCTTACCTCTTCGTTCAATCAACTGTTTCGCCCAAACAGATAGTCTATCTGTACTTTGTTCAACATGACGTATGATAGACCAAGCGCCTTGAATAAGTAGCCGCCCTTAGGTGTCCCCTTATATAAAGCAGCCACATCAAGGGTTTTGAGGTAAAATACTCCAAACAACCATAATAAGC